>CBFDBL010000684.1:0-3588 GCA_965603035.1 uncultured bacterium | reverse complement strand
ACGAGCCGCTGGCTTGTGGGAACAGTCTTCTCTCGACAAGGCAGCGCCTTGTCGCCACGATTCGGCCGCAGCCGTAGCCGCGAGCCGCTGGCTTGCGGAAACGATCTTCATTCGACAAGGCGGCGCCTCGTCGCTACGGCCGCCGGATCTTGAAACAGGCCGAATCGCGGTAAGCGTATATACCGCAAGCTGTTACGCTCTTTGCGGCGTCTCTAAGCCGGCGAGTCCGAACCGGCGCGCCCCACGAGTCCGATTCGGCGCGCTCCGCGCGACGCACCAGAGCGAGACAAGTCGCCACTCCTCTCTTCCACTTGACACTCGACACTCGACACTTGACACTTGACACTCCGCCGAAGCCTCGGCGGTGGTGGGGCGTTGATCGCCGCCGCGCGGGGCGCTATAATCCAGGAGGATGCCCGCGACGGGCCGAGGGCCGAGGAGCCTGACTTGATCGGGTGCACGAAGCTGCTGTGCGGGACCGCGACGATCGCCGACCTGATGCGGCGCGATGCGGGGACGAAGGCACACCTGCTCCAGTTCTCGACCGAGCATAGGCCGATCGTGGTGTGGAACGCGACCTTCCGCTGTAACCTGGCCTGTGCGCATTGCTACCTGGACGCGACCGACCGCGCGGGCAGCGACGAGCTGACGACGGAGGAGGCGAGGGCCTTCATCGACGACGTGGCGGCGATGGGCTCGCCGGTGCTGCTGTTCTCGGGCGGCGAGCCGCTGCTGCGGCCCGACCTGCTGGAGCTGGGCCGCTACGCCATCGGCCAGGGCCTGCGGGCGGTGATCTCGTCGAACGGCACGCTGCTCACGCGCGAGCTGGCGCGGCAGATCGCGGAGGCCGGCTTCGCCTACGTCGGCGTGTCGCTCGACGGCAGCGAGGCGACGCACGACGCGTTCCGGCGCAAGGACGGCGCCTTCGAGGCCGCCGTCGCAGGCGTCCGCCACTGCCTGCACGCGGGGGTGAAGACCGGCGTCCGGTTCACCCTGAACGCGCGGAACGCCGCCGATCTGGACGCGGTGCTCGACGTGGTCGAGCGCGAGGGGGTGCCGAGGTTCTGCATGTATCACCTGGTGTATGCGGGGCGCGGCCGCGAGATGGTCGCCGACGACCTGCCGCCCGAGCAGACGCGCGCCGTGGTCGAGCACCTGCTGGACCGGACGGCCGACTGGCACGCGCGCGGCGTCGAGACCGAGGTGCTGACGACCGACAATCACGCCGATGGCGTGCTGATCGTGCAGCGAATCGCCGAATCGCAGCCCGAGCGGCTCGACGAGGTGCGGGAGCTGCTCCGCCGGCACGGCGGCTGCTCGGCGGGCACGAAGATGGCGAACGTGGACGCGCGGGGCGACGTGCACCCCTGCCAGTTCTGGGGGCACGTGACGCTGGGCAACGTGCGCGAGCGGCCCCTCTCGGAGATCTGGGCCGACGAGAGCCACCCGCTGCTCGCCAGGCTGCGCGACAAGGCGGCGCACCTGACGGGGCGGCGGTGCGGCGGCTGCGCCTACAACGCGGTGTGCGGCGGCTGCCGCATCCGAGCGGAGGCGGTCCATGGCGACACGTGGGCCGACGACCCCGCGTGCTTCCTCAGCGACGAGGAGATCGGGCTGGGGAAGTGATGCGTGACTCGTGATGCGTGAGAGGGCGAAGATGGCGGAAGACGAGAGCCCACGAGCGAGGCCCCGCCGCGCGTTCCTGCACGCCGGCCTGCTGGCCGGCGCGGGCGCGGTGCTCGGGCAGCGCGTCAGCGCGGCCGACAAGGTGCGCGTAGTCGCCGCGTCGAGCAAGAAGGTGTTCAAGGACGAGCGGACCCTCGACGCCCAGGTGGTCCAGGAGCTGGTGGACAAGGCGGTGATGGGCCTGGTCGGCGAGTCGGGCGCGACCGCGGCGTGGAAGCGGCTGGCGAAGCCGAGCGACGTGGTGGGGATCAAGGTCAACTGCCTGGCGGGTCCGAAGCTCTCGACGCGGATCGAGGTGGTGCGCGCCGTCGCCGACGGCCTGAGGCGCGCCGGCGTGCCCGGCAAGCAGATCCTGGTGTGGGACCGCAAGACCGACGACCTGGCGCGGGCGCGATACCCGCTCGACGAGCGCACCGCGTTCCGCTGCCTGGGCAACGACAAGGCGGGGTTCCACGAGCGGTTGATCCTCAAGGGCGAGATCGGCTCGCTGTTCACGAAGCTCGTCACGCGCTACTGCTCGGTCATCATCAACGTCCCCGTCCTCAAGGACCACGACCTCGCCGGCGTCAGCGTCTGCCTCAAGTCCTTCTTCGGCGCAATTCACAACCCAAACAAGTACCATTTCGCCAACCTCCACCAGGCGATCTGCGACGTCAACCGCGTGCGCTACATCGCCGCGAAGACGGTCGTCCACCTCTGCGACGCGACCTTCGGCTGCGCCCACGGCGGCCCCACGCCGGCGGCGAAGTGGCTCGAGCGGCCCGGCACCATCTACGCCGCGCGCGACCCCGTCGCGCTCGACCAGACGGCGTGGGACCAGATCGAGGCGCTGCGCAAGGCCCGCGGCCTGACGCCGCTGACGGGCTCGAAGCGCGAGCCGAAGCACATCGCGCTCGCCGCGAAACACTTCGTGGGCACGAACGACCGCGACCGGATCGAGCGGGTGAACCTCGAGGTCTAGAGCCATGTCTGCCAAGTCCTCGCGCCGGCGGTTCCTGCGCACCTGTGCGGCGGGCGGCTGCGCGCTGGCCGCAGGTGCCGGCGCCACCGCACTGCTCCACCGAAGCTGCGCACACGCCGCCGACCTCGCCGCCAAGATGGGCGCCATCTACCACACCCCCGAGGCGCGCTACTACGAGAAGCTCGAAGAGAACCGCGTCCGATGCCTCCTGTGCCCCAACAAGTGCGAGGTCGGCGACCAGGAGCGCGGATACTGCGGAGTCCGCGAGAACCGTGGAGGCCACTACGTCACCCTCGTCTACGGCAACCCCTGCGCCGTCCACGTCGACCCCATCGAGAAGAAGCCGCTCTTCCACTTCCTCCCAGGCACCTACGCCTACTCCATCGCCACCGCCGGCTGCAACGTCGAGTGCCTCTTCTGCCAGAACTGGGAGATCTCCCAGGTCCGGCCCGAGCAGACCCGCAACTACGACCTCCCGCCCGACAAGCTCGTGGCCGACGCGCTCCAGCCCCGCCTCAGCCGCTTCACCCGCCGCGCCATCCGCTCCCGCACCATCGCCTTCACCTACAGCGAGCCCGTGATCTTTTACGAATACATGTTCGACACGGCCAAGCTGGCCCGCACCAAGGGCATCGAGAGCGTCATGATCTCGAACGGCTTCATCACCCCCAAGCCCATGGAAGCGCTCTGCGACGTGCTGAGCGCCGTGAAGATCGACCTGAAGGCCTACACCGAGCGCTTCTACAAGAAGCTGGTCCACGGCAGGCTCCAGCCCGTGCTCGATACCCTCAAGCTGCTGGCCCGCAAGAAGATCTGGTTCGAGATCGTCTACCTCGTCATCCCCACCCACAATGACGACCCGCGCGAGGTCCGCGAAATGGCCAAGTGGATCCACGGCGAGCTCGGGCCCGACGTCCCCGTCCACTACTCCGCCTTCTTCC
>CBFDBL010000683.1:0-3590 GCA_965603035.1 uncultured bacterium | reverse complement strand
AGCCGCGCTGCCCCACGGCGTCGGCCACGCGCGCGGCCGCGTCGCCGAAGACGCGGTCGGTCGCCCCCGGCTCGGTCTCGTAGGGGCGGACGTCGAGCCGCTTGAAGCTCAGGAGGTCCACGGCGACCATGGCGTTCCAGAACCGGCGCTCGAAGACGGGGCCGAGGACACGGAAGCTGTCGGCGGTCTCCATGGAGGTTCTGGGCGCGAAGAGCAGGACGTCGTGGAGTCCCGCGCGGTCGAGGATCTGGCGGAGGAGTCGGGCGAACTGGCTGACCTTGCAGGCCTCGTCGTTGGTGGCGACGAAGAAGGCGGCCCGCTCGGGCCGGAAGCCGGGCATCTCGGGCATGCGGAGCGCGTCGCCGGCGAAGAAGATGAAGGGGAGGCAGGTGCGGGACATGGTGGCCTGTCGCCCGAGGGCCTCGGTGCGGCGGTCGGGCGGCGGGAGGAGCTCGACGCGGACGCCGACGGAGCGGAAGGCGGCGCGCAGAGCGAGGTAGTGCTCGCTGGCGTTCGAGGCGTAGAGGACGCGGTCGGTGGGCGGGCGCTTGGGGACGAGCACGTGGGCGCTGACGGCCTGGGGGCGGTCGGGCTGGGGGGCCTCGTGCGACCAGGAGCGGCACTCGTGGAGGAAGGCCTCGCAGCGGGTGATGACCCCCGCGTCGGCGAAGTGCTCGTCGAGCTCGAGGGCGAGGAAGGGCCGGCCGGCAAACAGCTCCTCGAGGGTCGAAAGCAGCGAGGAGTCGGGGCCGCAACCGAAGCTGGTGACGAGCAGGGGATGGAGCCTGGGGTGGTCGCGGACGAGCAGCGCGGCGGCGATGAAGTCGCGGCCGGCCTTCCACACCACGTCGTCCCAGGCCGCGTCGAGCGGTCGGTCGAGGGGCAGGAAGTCGAGCGGGATGGGCAGGGCGCGGCGCTGGCGGAGCTTGCGTGCGAGCTGCATGCTCAGCACGCGGTCGCCGGCGTTGTAGGGCCGGCCGAGCACGGCGACGGGGGTGAGGCCGGGGTCGAGGGTGACGAGCACCGCCCTGCCCCGCTCGACTCGCCGGCGCTCGAAGCGCCGCTGGGCACCGCGCGCGGCGGCCAGAGCCCTGTCGATGGCGGCCGGCGCGTGGCCGAGCTCGCGGCCGAGCCGCGTCATGGCCTGCCGCCATGCGCTCCTGCGCCCCTCGCAGGTGATGGCGGGGCTGAGCACGTCGAGCGCGGGGAAGGCCGAGCGGACGAACGCCGCGACGTTCTGGACGTAGGGGCAGGCGTAGTGCTTGCGGGCGCTGTCGGCGTGCGGGTGCTCGACGATGGCGGGCAGGAACACGCGCTCGACCCCCTTGGCCAGCAGGTCGAGCACGTGGCCGTAGGCGATCTTCACCGGGAAGCAGGTCTCGACGACCACGTGCCCCATCCCCTCGGCGATGATGCGGCGGTTCGTCGCGTCGGACAGCACGACGCGGTAGCCGAGCGTCTGGAGGAAGGCGCACCACTCGGGGAACAACTCGTGGAACAGCAGGATCCGAGGGATGCCGATGGCCGGGGCGCCGGGCGCCGGGCCCTCGGGCAGCCAGCCGTCGAGCACCATGGCCTCGCGCTCGGCGAACAGGTCGGGCTCGACCAGCGGCCCCTTGCGGACGTCGTATCGGCCGCAGATGGAGCCGTAGCAGGCGCTGACCTCGCCGTCGAGCACGACGCGCTTGATGTCGCAGTGGTTGGGGCAGGCCTTGCACTGGAACGAGCGGGTCTCGTAGCGGCGGCCCGACAGGTCGAAGCCGCGGAAGGCGGAGGCCGCCTCGCCGCCCTCCGCCCCCATGGCGTCGCGTGCGAGGAGTGCCGCGCCGATGGCGCCGGTCGCGCGGCTCCACCGCGGGACGGTGATGGGCCTGTCGAGCAGGCACTCGAAGGCGGCGACGACGCTGGGGTTGCAGGCGACGCCGCCCTGGAACAGGATGCGCTGGCCGATGGGCTTGTGGCCGACGACCTTCTCGAGGTAGTTGCGCGCGATCGCATAGGCCAGGCCGGCGACCAGGTCGGCCTGGCGCTCGCCGTGCTGCTGGTGGTGGATCAGGTCGGACTCCATGAACACCGTGCAGCGCGAGCCGAGGTCCACCGGCGCCGACGACTCGAAGGCCAAGCGGCTGAACTCCTCGTCGATCCGGATGCCCAGCCGACTCGCCTGCTCGGCCAGGAACGCGCCCGTGCCCGCCGCACACACCTTGTTCATCTCGAAGTCCACCACCGCGCCGTCCCGCAGGCGGATGAACTTCGAGTCCTGCCCGCCGATCTCGAACACCGTGTCGGCACCCGGGTCGATCGCCGTCGCGGCGCGGGCCTGCGCCGTGATCTCGTTGACCACCAGGTCCGCGCCCACGAAGTCGCCGACCAGGTGCCGCCCGCTGCCGGTCACGCCGGCGGCGGCCACGCGCAGCGGCTCGCCGGGGCCATCGCCTGGATGCAGGGTGTCGCCGAGCGCGGCGAGGCCGGAGCGGACCGTCGCGATGGGGTCGCCCTCGGTGTAGAGATAGAGCTCGCGGAGCACGGTGCCGGCCTCGTCGAGCAGGACGATGTTGGTGCTGACGGAGCCGACGTCGATGCCGAGCACGGCTCGAGCGGGCCGCGCGGCCGGCGGTGGCGGCGAGGCCGGGGTCTCGCGGCGCCGCAGGCGCGGGAGCGTGCTGGCGGGGCGAGGCGGCTCGGCGAGGTGGCGGTCGAGTCGTGCGACGAGCGCGTCGAGGGCTGTGGGCTCGTGGCGGCGGCGGCGCGCGATGAGGGCGGCGCCGATGGCGCCCATCACCGTGAAGTGCTCGGGCACGACCAGGCGGGTGCCGTCGAGCTCCAGGAGGTCCTCGAAGGCCCTGACGACGCCTGCGTTGGCGGCGACGCCGCCCTGGAAGAGGAAGGGGGGGCGTAGCCGTCGTCCGCGGGCGAGGTTGCCGAGGTAGTTGCGCGCGAGTGCATAGCACAGGCCGGCGAGGATGTCGGCCTTGGGGTAGCCCTCCTGCTGGAGGTGGATCATGTCGCTCTTGGCGAAGACGCTGCATCGCCCTGCGACGGAGGCGGGCTGGTCGGCCTGGAGCGCGAGGCGGCCGAACTCGCCCTCGATGGCGACGCCGAGCCGCGCGGCCTGCTGGTCGAGGAACGAGCCTGTGCCGGCCGCGCAGATCTCGTTCATCGCCTGGTCGGCGATCCGCGGGCGCCCGTCGGCGTCGCGGCCGTCGAGCAGGATCAGCTTCGAGTCCTGCCCGCCGATCTCCACGATCGTCCGCGCCTCGGGGTGGAAGTGCGCCGCACCCCACGCGTGAGCCACGATCTCGTTCTCGACCGCCACACCCAGCACGTCCGCCAGCAGCGCCCGACCGCTCCCCGTCCCGCAGATCGCCGCAGCGCCCGCGCCCAGACGCGCCAGCACCGCGCGCAGGCACGCCAGCGGCCGCCCGTTCGTCCGCTCATAGACCGTCTCGAGCACCGCGCCGCCGGCGTCCAGCACCGCGACGTTCAGGCTCACCGAGCCGACGTCGATGCCCATGGAGAGATTGCCGATTGGCTCCGTCGCCAAATCGATACCACCCGTCGAGGCGGGACTCGTCCCCTCAGTTCCCTCT
>CBFDBL010000682.1:0-3605 GCA_965603035.1 uncultured bacterium | reverse complement strand
CGAACTCGTCGATGACGGCGATGGGGTCGGGCGAGTTGCCCAGGCTCTTGCTCATCTTCCGCCCGTCCTCGTCGCGAACCATGCCGTGCAGGTAGACGTGGCGGAAGGGGATGTCGTCGAGGAACTCGAGGCCCGCCATGATCATCCGCGCGACCCAGAAGCCCAGGATGTCCGGCCCCGTGACCAGCACGTCGGTCGGGTAGAAGTACTTGACGTCTTCCGTGTCGTCTGGCCAGCCGAGGGTGGAGAAAGGCCAGAGCCAGGAACTGAACCAGGTGTCGAGCACGTCCTCGTCCTGGACGAAGCTCGTGCCGCCGCACTCGGGGCAGGCCTCGGGCCGGTCCGCCGAGATGACCGGACGGCCGGCGACGCCGTAGGGCGGCCCGGCGGGGCGGTCGGCGGGGTCGATGCTCGGGTCCGGGCAGCCCTGGCAGTACCAGGCAGGGATGCGGTGGCCCCACCAGAGCTGGCGGCTGATGGGCCAGTCGGGCACCGTGTCGATCCAGTGGTAGTACATGGTCTCCCAGCGGGGCGGCCAGAAGCGGACGCTCTTGTCCTCGGCCACCTTCCTGGCCCGCTGGGCGAGCGGCTTCATGCGGACGAACCACTGGGTGGAGATGTAGGGCTCGACGATGGTGTCGCAGCGATAGCAGTGGCCGACCTCGTGCTCGTGGCTCTCGAACTTATCGAGCAGGCCGAGCTCGGTGAGGTCCTCGACCACGCGCTTGCGGCACTCGAAGCGGTCGAGGCCGGCGTAGGCGCCCGCTTCCTCGCTCATCGTGCCGTCGGGGGCGATGACGCACGGCTCCGCAAGCCCGTGCTTGCGGCCGATCGCGAAGTCGTTGGGGTCGTGCGCCGGCGTGATCTTCAGGGCGCCGGTGCCGAACTCGATGTCGACGTAGTCGTCGGCGATGACGGGGATCTCGCGGTCCATGAGCGGCAGCACCACGGTCTTGCCGACCACGTCCTTGTACCGCGGGTCGTCGGGGTGGACGGCCACGGCGGTGTCGCCGAGCATGGTCTCGGGCCGGGTCGTGGCCACGGTGATCGCGCCGCTGCCGTCGGGGTAGGGGTAGCGGATCCACCACAGCCCGCCCTCGACAGTGCGATGGTCCACCTCGTCGTTGGCCAGGGCGGTCTGGTGGAAGGGACACCAGTTGACCATGTACTTGTCGCGGTAGACGAGCCCCCGCTTGTAGAGGCGCACGAAGACCTCGAGCACGGCGCGGGAGAGCCCCTCGTCCATGGTGAAGCGCTCGCGGCGCCAGTCGAGCGAGGCGCCGAGCCGGCGGAGCTGCTGGTTGATGATGGCGAGGTGCTGGTCCTTGACCTGCCAGACGCGCTCGACGAAGGCCTCGCGGCCCAGCGCGTGGCGGCTCGTGCCCTCGGCGTCGAGCATGCGCTCGACCACGCTCTGGGTGGCGATGCCGGCGTGGTCGGTGCCGGGCTGCCACAGCGCGTTGTAGCCCTCCATGCGCCGCCAGCGGACCAGGATGTCCTGGAGGGTGTTGTTGAGCACGTGGCCGAGGGTCAGCACGCCGGTGACGTTGGGCGGCGGGATGACGATGGTGTAGGGCGCGCGGTCGGGGTCGGGGTCGGCCTCGAAGAAGCCGTGGGCCTCCCAGTGCTGGTACCAGCGCTGCTCGACGCTGGCCGGATCGTAGCGTGTAGGTAGGTCGAGTGCCATCGGAGGGCTCCAGGCTGTGGTGCAGGGACGGGTCGCTCAGGAGGCGGCCGCGACCACGGGGCGCACGCGCCCGCAGCCGCGGCGGGGAACGCCGACCGCGTGGTGGCCCCAGGAGTAGGAGAATGGGCGGCGTCGCAGCTCAGCCATCAGTGTCCCGCTCTCGCGCTGTCTGTGCCCTCCGCGCCGCTCGCCGGCAGCGAGCGGCCGGAGGCAGGGGGCGCTACATTTCCTCGACGGTGTCGGGCTGGTCGCCGAGATGGAACACGTCGTGGACGGCTCGCAGCGCCCTGTCGCCGTCGTCAGCGGCCACGACGGCCGAGATCTTGATCTCCGACGTGCTGATCATCTGGATGTTCACGCCCGCGTCGGCGAGCGCCTGGAACATGGTGCCCGCGATGCCGAAGTGCGAGCGCATGCCGACGCCGACGACCGAGACCTTGGCGACGTTGTGATCGCCGAGCACCTTGTCGGCGCCGAACTCGTCCTGGAGGCTCCCGCAGACCTCGATGGCCTTCGCAAGGTCGCCGTGGGCCACGGTGAACGACATGTCGGCGCGTTCCTCGTAGCCGATGTTCTGCACGATCATGTCGACGTTGATGTGGTGGGCGGCGAGAGTGCCGAAGATGCGCGCAGCCACGCCCGGGCGGTCGGGCACGCCCACGATGGTCACCTTCGCCTCGCCCTTGTTGATGGCGGCGCCGCGGATCGCGACCCCTTCCATGTCCTCCATCTCGCTCTCCTCGCACACGATCGTGCCGGGCGCCTCGCTGAAGCTGGACCGCACGCACAGCGGCATGCCGTACTTCTTGGCGAACTCGACGGACCGCGATTGGAGCACGCCGGCGCCCAGGCTCGCCAGCTCGAGCATCTCGTCGTGGCTGATGCGCTCGAGCTTGCGCGCGTTGGGCACGATGCGGGGGTCCGCCGTGTAGACCCCGTCCACGTCGGTGTAGATCTCGCACAGGTCGGCCTCGATGGCCACGGCCACCGCCACCGCCGTCGTGTCGGACCCCCCGCGGCCCAGGGTCGTGATGTTGTCGTGCTCGTCCACGCCCTGGAACCCCGCGACGATGACGATGTGGTCCTGGCCCAGCTCGTGGCGGATCCGGTCCGCCTTGATCCCGCGGATCCGGGCCTTGCCGTACACGCTGTCGGTCAGGATGCCCACCTGCAAGCCCGTGAGGCTCACCGCCGCCCCGCCCATCGCCTCGAGCGCCATGGCCAACAGCGCGATGCTCTGTTGCTCGCCCGTGGCCAGCAGCATGTCGAGCTCGCGCTCGGGCGGCGACGTCGTCACCTCCCGAGCCAGCGCGATCAGCTCGTCGGTCATCCCCCCGCGAGCCGACACCACCACCACCACGTGGTGGCCCGCCTCCTTCGTGCGCAGCACACGCCGCGCCACCGCCTTGATGCGGGCCGCGTCCGCCACCGACGATCCGCCGTATTTCTGCACGATCAGGCCCATGGCCCTTGTCTCTCCGCTATCCCAAAGGCTCGAATCTTAGCAGAACGCCCCCCCAAGAGTCAAACCGCCCGCTCCACAGGATGCCGTCAAGACAAGTGTGCAATTCCATCTGGGTATGCCTCCGTTTGGGTTACTGACCTCTCCATGACCAATGCAAGGAGGACTCCCACCTGTCCCGAGCCCCGCCTTCCGTCGCCCTCGACCGCCGGGGCGATGACGCAAGGGCTCTGCGGCAGTCAGCACCGACGGCTTTGACGGACAGAGAAGGCTCCTGACACCTTTTCTCTGTCTGTGTCACTTCCGCAAGCCACGCAGCCATGTCGGTTCCTTCACGCTCTGACCGAGCCGCACCCCTTGTGACCGGCAGCCGGCATGCCCTTCGCAAAAGGCGACGCGAGCCACGGGCGAGCCGAGCCGCGGCCCGGACGGGCACAGGAGAAAGTGACAGCCCCC
>CBFDBL010000681.1:0-3607 GCA_965603035.1 uncultured bacterium | reverse complement strand
TGGCACAGGCTTCCAGCCTGTGGGCCACGGGCAGGACGCCCGTGCCACGGTGTCTGGTGCAGTTGGCGGAACGGGCAGACCGTCGCTCTGCGACACCCAGCGAAGAGGGCCCTCCACCCGTCGTGCCGCGGAGCGGCGGGGTTCTTCGTCCCCACGCGGAGCATAGGGACGAGCGCCTTTCCCATCACGTCCTTACAGGGCCGGGCCTGGGGCTGGCCTGGTCCCAGGGCGTCGCGGCTCGCCTTCGGTCGCCGCGTGCGCTGGACTCGCCCTTGCCAGCCCTTCGGGCTTCCCGCAGTGGGTGCCCGCAGACATGGCGGTCGCCTGCGACCTGGGGTCCCACCCTGCGACGTGGGCAGAGGGCCTCCGGGTCGGGGGCTTGCTATGCTGCCTAGCGCTGAACAGCATGACAAGCCCCACACCCGCCGCGTTCACCTGCGCCTGCGATGGCGGCCGGGACTCACCTGTCGGTGCTCTGGCCCGCTTACCTGGGTTCTCGGGGGCCGTACAGGCGTTGTCGGAGCTCGGCTTTCCTCTTTGGGTCCTTACACTGCTCGAGCTCTCGCTTGTACTCCGCCTCGTTCCTGTCGAAGCGCCGCACCGCCGCGGCCGCGCTCTTGCGGAGCTCAGGCGTCTTGGCGTTGGCCGAGAGCTGCTGGAGGCGTTCCCGCAGCCTGGCCCTGTCGCTGGGAGCGAAGCGGATCCAGATGTCGTCGTCGGATACTTGCATCGCGAGGGCCTGCTGGACCTTCAGCCGGTCCTTGCCGCCGTCGGCCGGGAGCGCCTGCAAGGCGCCTTCGGCGATCGCGTGCATGCCCGAGGGCGGTATGGGTCGTCGCTTGAGGCTGTTGAGCCATTCGAGGGAGGCCTCGGCCCAGAGCTCGTTGTCCGTGGTCCCGACCGAGGCTCCGATGGCGCGCAGGGTGCCCTCCAGGCCGACCTTCTGCTGGTGCACGTGGAGGATGAACCCGACGGCGTAGATCCCTCCGAGCGGGTCGCCGCGCTCCCCCTCGCCATGCAGGCAGTCGTCGCAGAAGTCCTGGCCGCACTGGAACAGGTCGTCCGCGCTCAGTCTGGTCAACTCCCTCTCGGAGGCCTTCCTGTCCCCTGCCTTGCTGGCCGCGGCGATCCGAGGCTCGATCTCCCGCCAGATGTTCTTCTTCACCGTCTTGTCAGCCGGCTTCTCCGCCGCCCGAGCCGCGCCCGCGCAGCCAAGAACGAGAGCTGCGATGCTTGCCACGACGCTCGCCGATATCCATTTTCCTGCCATGGCTGTGTTCCTCTCTGTCGACGGTCATTCGGCGGGCTGGAGGAGTGCGAAGCCGAGGTCGGGGTCGAGGGGGCGGGCGACTCGGGCGCCGAGGATCTCGTAGAGGACGACCTCGCCGACGACCCAGACATCCACGCCGGGGCGGAGGCACCCTGTGAGGGTCGAGCCCGAGCGGCCGAGGGCGCCGTGGATGTGCAGGTGGGGCTTGCCCTCGGGACCTGGTGCGAGGACGCCGACGGCCGCGACCTCGTGGGTGCCGTCCACGGGCAGGAGCATGGGCTCGGGCGGCATCGCGTCGGAGTCCCGGGGCCCGACGACGACCTGCCCGGCGCCGATCCCGCCGAGCAGGATGCACTGGCCGACGGCCACCCCCTGCTCCTCGGCGAAACGCTCGATGCTCTCGGGCACGCGGTCGCCGTCCTCGAGTCGGAGGATGAAGACGCGGCCGACGCGGCCCTCGGTGGCTTTCATAGGGAGCTCCTGGTCAAGGCTGGAAGACGGCGACGACCGGGGCATGGTCCGAGGGCTTCGGCCCCTTGCGTTCGTCGCGATCGACCTCGGCGGCGGTGCAGCGGTCGGCGAGCGGCTCGGCGGCGAAAAGGTGGGCGATGCGCAGGACGTCGTTGCGGTGGAAGGCGCCGGCGCGGTAGTCCCACCACGAGTAGACCCCGCCCTCGGGATGGTGCTGGCGGAAGACGTCGGTGAAGCCCCAGGCGCGCACGCGCTCGAGCGCCTCGCGGCCGTCGTGGTGGCACAGCACGCTGCCGCCCCAGCGGTCGGGGAAGCCGACCTCGTCGTCGAAGCGGGCCACGTTGAAGTCGCCGCAGAGCACCAGCGGCTCGGCGGGGTCGAAGCCCCGGTCGAGATGGTCGCGCAGGCGCGCGAGCCAGCCGAGCTTGTATGCCCACTTGTCGGAGCCGACGACCGAGCCGTTGGGCACGTAGGCGCTGAGCACGCGGACGCCCTCGACGGTGGCCGCGACGAGGCGCGCCTGCGGGTCCTCGACGTCGTCGCCCAGGCCGGTCTGGACGTCGGTCGGCTCGGCGCGGCTGAGGATGGCGACGCCGTTGTAGGTCTTCTGGCCGTGGACGGCCGCGTGGTAGCCGGCGTCGCGGATGGCCGCATGGGGGAAGGCGTCGTCGGTGCACTTGAGCTCCTGGAGGCAGACGACGTCGGGCTGCTGGCGTGCGAGCCAGGCGAGGGCGCGGTCGAGCCGCGCGCGAATCGAGTTCACATTCCAGGTTGCGAGCCTCATAGCACACCGAGTATAACGGCGGCGCCGCGTGGCGCAAGGAGGCGAAGGATGACGCAGAACCTTGTGGCGGCCGTCTCGATGCTGGCGGCCGGTCTTGCTTTCGGAGGCCAGGGCGTGATCACGTTCGAGTCGCTGCTGGGCGAGATGCTCGACCGCGAGGCGATGGCGCGGCTGCCCGAGCCGGCGTACACGTGCCGGCAGTTCAGCAGCTACGATCGCCGCTCGAAGACGCCGGACGACCCCGACGGCTGGTTCGCGAACGAGGACTGGAGCAGCTTCGTGCGCTCGGAGCAGGTGGGCGGCCGCACCGAGTGGGTGATGATGGACGCCGAGGGGCCTGGGGCGGTCGTGCGCTTCTGGTCGGGCGGGCCGAAGCCGAAGGGCGTGCTGCGGGTCTACCTCGACGGTGCGGAGACGCCCGTCATCGAGGGGCCGACCGACGCCATCGTCGGCGGCAGCGCGCTGGCGGGGCCGCCGTTCTCCGCCGTCCGCTCCCGCGGCCTGAATCTCTACCTGCCCATCCCCTACGCAAAGCGCTGCACGATCACCTACGACGGGCCGAACTGGCGGCAGACCAAGGCCAACCCCGACCGCATCTGGTTCAACATCAACTACAGGACCTACGCCGCCGGCACCCAGGTCAGGTCGCTCACGAAGGCCGATCTCGCGGCGTAGGCCAAGCTCATCGCCGATGTGGGAGCGGAGCTGCTCGACCCCGCGCGGCGCGTCCAGGCGAAGGAGACGGTGAAGGCAGAGGGCACGCTCAAGAGCGGCGAGGCGCTCGACACGCGCCTGGAAGGTCCCGCCGCCGTGCGCAAGCTGGCGGTGCGCCTCCAGGCTGACGATCTGCGCCGGGCGCTCCGCTCGACGGTCGTGGTCATGGAGTGCGACGGCGAGCGGACCGTGTGGTGTCCCGTGGGCGACTTCTTCGGCAGCGGCGTCGGGCTCCACCCCTTCAAGGGCTGGTGGCGCGTCGTGGGCAAGGACGGCTGGCTGACGTGCTACTGGCCCATGCCGTTCGAGAAAGCCTGCCGCATCCGTCTGGTCAACTACGGCGCGAGCGACGTCGGGGCCGAGGTGCG
>CBFDBL010000680.1:0-3621 GCA_965603035.1 uncultured bacterium | reverse complement strand
CAGGGCCGTCGTCCCGTCGAGCACCAGCGCCCCCTGCTGATAGGGCACGGTCGCGTGGAGCCGCACGCGGCCGCCGCCGACCTCGAAGGGCGCCTCGACCCGCTCGAAGGTCGTCCGCTTCGCCAGCTCGGGCTGCTGGAGCAGGACGGCGAGCTGGCGGAACAGCGGCGAGCCGACGAACTCGACGTCGGTCAGCGTCGCCTCCGCCTCGCCCTCGAGGCTCGCCAGCACCGCCGCCACGTCGCGGCCCTGCGCCTGGAACGCCCCGTGCATCGTGGCCTCGAGCCCGAGCTGCTCCGGCGGCCCGCCCGTCAGCACGCACAGCAGGTCGTAGAAGGGCAGCGCCGCGTCCACCACCTCCAGGTACGGCGTCCTGCGCAGCATCTCGAAGAAGTCGCGGGTCAGCCGCAGCCGCTCGGTCCGCACCGTCAGCGCGTGGCCGCCCGCGCCGCCCAAGGCGATCCGCCCCGTGCCCGTGAGCTTCCCTCGCCCGCTGCTCGCCGACAGCTCCCTCAACTCGACGATCCCGTCCGCCACCGAGCCGATCAGCGACAGGCCCATGGTCTCCTGGCTGCCATAGGCAATGTCGCCGGCGTGGAGTCTGAATGACGCTCTCAGGCCAGCAGGAAGCTCCGGCAGCCGGATGGGGGGCCGCGATGCACGCGACGAGGGGGCCGGCGCCAGCAGGTCCAGGAGCTCGTCGATGCGGATGTGGTTGAGGGTCGCATCGACCGACGTCGTGCCGTCGGGGCGGGTCTCGACCAGCAAGCTGGGCACACCCACCATGGAGACCGTGTCGCGCTGCGGGTCGGCCAGGAAGATCCGGACGCCGCCCGTCCGGAAGCTGTCGCATCGGGCCTCGGGCCAGGCGGTGCGGCTCAGGAGGTCGTCGATGCCCCACGCCCCGCTCTCCTCGCGCACAACGAGCACCGTCGGGCTGACGACGTGCGCCCGCGTCACGTGCATCCGCCCGGTGAGCAGAGCCCTGGCGTCGAGCTTTGCGTACACCTCGCGCGCGGAGAACAGCGCGTCGCCGCCCACGCCCGGCCGCTGGGCGACTTCGAGCCTCAGGGCATAGAACCCGGAGAAGAGGCCGAACCGTACCCTCCGGGCGGTCACATCGCGGCCCAGCTCCGCGCTCAGCCGCCGCAGCGCCAGCCGGCCGAACCAGGGCCGCAGCAGCCTCGGCACGACGACGCCCGACACGGCAAGCACCACCAGCGCGCCGACGGCATACACCGCCCTGCGGCGCCAGCGCGCCCGCCGGGCCTCGCGCTGCTCGTCGTCGGCCATCGCACCCATTCCCACAGGCGGAGTCGGGGGAGGACGCCGCTGCCCCCAGGACCCTGCTTCACCGCCTCAGGCCACGGGCAGGCGGAAGAGTCGGATCTCGTTGGTGTTGTTCGGCCGCGCGACCTCGGCGTAGGCCCACAGCTCGCCGGCGACCCACAGCCAGTGGCTGTAGCGCCAGGTGTGGTAGTCCCCCGGCGTCGTGCTGCGCAGGAGCGGCCGCGCGGGCGTCAGGTCGTGGATCTCCTCGAGGCACAGCGAGTAGCCCAAGCCGGTCGCGATGTTGTACGGCGGGTCGTGCCACGACGAGTGCGAGCCCTCGTAGACGAACAGGTAGCCCGCCCCCATCGGCACCACGCACCCCGGGCGCGTGTAGAAGTTGTGCCACCCCGAGCAGTCGAACGCAGGCCCCTCGCCGACCGCCGACCACCGCTCGCCGTCGGCGCTCACGAAGTGGTAGGCCCGCTCCACCCGCCCGTAGCCGATCACGAACAGGTGATACTGCCCCGCCGTGTGCAGGATGAACGGATCCTTGTAGCCCGCGACCCCCGCCATCCCGCCGTTGTCCGAGCACAGCACCGGCCGGCACGTCGACGGCGAGAAGTCCGCAGGGTCCGCCACGTCGTCCAGCTTCAGGATGCACCACGGCCCGTCCCGCCACGGCCCGCACAGGTAGAGCTTGTAGGCCCCCGTCCCCGGGTCCCGCAGCAGCGCCGGCCGCTCGAACCCCGGGATCGGCACCTGCTCGCGCAGGATCGACGCCACCGGCTCGAACCGCTCGCCGTCGCCGCTCCGCAGCACCCGCACCTCGTAGCCCCGCCGGCCGCGCGGCGAGGTCCCCTCCCGCATCCGCGCCGCCAGGTAGAACGTCCCGTCCTCCGCCCGTGCCACCGACGGCGCCCCGGCCCACCACTCCGGCGTGTCCTCGTCCGGCTCCAGGACCACCGCATAGTCCTCGAACCGCGACACCAGCCGCAGGTCCACCATGCGAGTCTCCTCGGTCCCCCCAGGCGCCTCCCACTCGCCCGCGATTATAGGCGCCGCGCGCCGAAAGGCAAGGCCCAAAGCCCACCCCCACGGGCCGGCCCGCCGCGTTTTGGCTTTTGCCTTCACGCCCCATCTGCTATAATCCGCGCGAGGAGACTGCGGGCTTGCCTGTGACCTGAGGCTGGGAGCGGCGCGACGTGGAGTGGAGCCAGCGACACCTCATCGGGCTCGAGTACTACTCGGCGGCGGAGATCGCCCACGTGCTCGACACGGCGGGTGCGTTCAAGCCCATCGCGACGCGCAACGACAGCCCCCGCCCCGTGCTGTCGGGGAAGGTGGTGGTGAACCTCTTCTTCGAGCCGAGCACGCGCACGCGCATCTCGTTCGAGCTGGCCGAGAAGCGGCTGGGCGCGACGACCGTCAACTTCTCGGCCGTCGGCTCCAGCGCGTCCAAGGGCGAGACGCTCCGCGACACGGCCCGCAACATCGAGGCGATGGGCATCGACGTCGCCGTCATGCGCCACAAGAGCCCCGGCGCGCCCCACCTGCTGGCACGCAGCATCGACTCCGCCATCATCAACGCCGGCGACGGCGCCCACGAGCACCCCACCCAGGCGCTCCTCGACATCTTCACCATCCGCGAGCACCGCGGCCGCATCGAGGGACTCAAGGTCGCCATCGTCGGCGACATCGCACACAGCCGCGTCGCCCGCTCCAACCTACAGGGCCTCCTCAAGCTCGGCGCCAGCGTCTGCTACGACCTCGACGAGGTCCTGCCCGAGATGGACGTCGTGAACATGCTCCGCATCCAGCTCGAGCGCTTCACCGACAAGCCCTTCCCCTCGATCCGCGAGTACGCGCGCCTGTTCGGCCTCAACGCACAGCGACTCGCCAGGGCCAAGCCCGACGTCCTCATCATGCACCCAGGCCCCATCAACCGCGGCGTCGAGATGACCCCCGACGTCGCCGACGACCCCAGGCGCTCGGTCATCCTCGACCAGGTGACCAACGGCGTCGCCGTCCGCATGGCCGTCCTGGCGCTCGTGACGGGGGTGAAGAAGGGATGAGTGGATGAATGGAAGGGGCTCCTGCCCGTGTCTGAGCTTCTGATCAAGGGCGGCAGGGTGATCTGTCCCGCGCAGGGGATCGACCAGCGCGCGGACGTGCTGGTCCGCGAGGGGCGCATCGCGGCGATCGGCACGTTCGACGAGACGGTGGGCACGATCGACGCGCGGGGCATGGTCGTGGCGCCGGGCCTGATCGACATGCACGTGCACTTCCGCGAGCCGGGCAAGGAGGAGGAGGAGACGATCGCGAGCGGCTCGGCGGCCGCGGTGGCCGGCG
>CBFDBL010000679.1:0-3622 GCA_965603035.1 uncultured bacterium | reverse complement strand
GTGCGGCATGAGCAGAGCGCACACGACGCCGTGCTCGAGTCCGTATCGCGCGCCGAGCGGATGCGCGATGCCGTGGACGGCGCCGAGGCGCGCGTTGGCGAGCGCCATGCCGGCCATGAGGCTACCGCAGGCGCACTGCTCGCGCGCCTCGAGGTTCTGCCCGTCCTCCCAGGCGACGGGCAGCCAGGCCATGAGCCGGCGGGCGGCGTCGAAGGCCAGGCTGTCGGTCAGCGCGGTGGCGTGGCGGGAGGTGAAGGCCTCGATGGCCTGCACCAGCGCGTCCATGCCCGACGCCGCGGTGACCCCCTGCGGGCACGTGACGGTGAGCCTGGGGTCCACGATGGCGACTGCCGGCATCATGGAGTCGGCGCGGATGCTCTTCTTGATGCATCGCTCGCGGTCGCTGATGACGGCGTTGCGGGTCACCTCGGCGCCGGTGCCCGAGGTGGTGGGTATCGCGATGAGTGGGAGCGTGGTGGCGGTGATGGGGTGGCCGTCGTGGAAGGCCGAGGCGGGCTCGTCGTGGTTGGCGAGGCCCGCGATGGCCTTCGCCGCGTCCATGGCGCTCCCGCCGCCGAGCCCGATCACCACGTCGCAGCCGACGTCCCGGCAGAAGGCCCGGCCGTGGTCCACCGTCACCACGTCGGGGTCGTGACCCACCTCGTCGAACGTCGCCTCCTCGACGTCGCACCCGTCGAGGTAGCCGACCACCGCGTCGAGCACACCCGCCGCTCGCATCGCCGAACGGCCCGTCACCACGAGCGCGCGAGACCCGAAGTGAGCCGCACGATCGCCCACGCACGACACCGAGCCGACGCCCGTCACGATCTCACCAGCCGTCCTGAACGAGTCCATTCCCGCTCTCCTTCCTCCCGCACCATCCGCGGATCGGATTATCGCCGCACGCGCCGGCCCTGTCAACCCGACGCCCGCCCCCGGCGGAAAGCGCGCTTGACATCCGCGCGCGCCGGCGGTATGATCCCCGGGACACTTACAGGAGCGAAGGTCCGATGCAGCGCGGCGCACATAGCCATCGAAGGGGGACCCAGGCCCTCGGCCTACGGCTGCTTACGGCCTCGAGCCGAGGCGCGCCGCGAGGATCCTAGGGCACGGACCCGAGAAGCAACGACCCCGAAAAGCCCCGGACCCTTGTGGTTGCGGGGTTTTCTGTTTGCCGACAATGCCACACCAGCCAAAGGACGTGAGTGCTATGGACGACCAAGTGATCATCTTCGACACGACGTTGCGCGACGGCGAGCAGTCGCCGGGCGCGAGCTTGAACACCGAGGAGAAGCTCGAGGTGGCCCGGGCGCTGGCCTCGCTGCGGGTGGACGTGATCGAGGCGGGCTTCCCCATCGCCTCGCCGGGCGACTTCGAGGCTGTGCGGCGGGTCGCGGGCGAGGTGCGTGGCGTGACGGTCGCGGGCCTGGCGCGTGCGCTCGAGAAGGACATCGTGTGCGCGCACGAGGCGGTCCGGGGCGCCGAGCGTCCGCGGCTCCACGTGTTCCTCGCCACCTCGCGGATCCACATGGAGCACAAGCTCAAGAAGGCGAAGGAGGAGATCGTGCGCCTGGCCGTCGAGGGGACGCGTCTGGCGCGCAACCTCTGCGACGACGTCGAGTTCTCGCCGGAGGACGCCTCGCGGACCGAGCCCGACTTCCTGTGCGAGGTGGTCGAGGCGGTGATCGCCGCGGGCGCGACGACGGTGAACATCCCCGACACGGTCGGCTACGCGATGCCCGAGCAGTTCGGCCAGCTCATCTCGACGCTGCGCAGCCGCGTGCCGAACATCGACAAGGCGGTGATCAGCGTGCACTGCCACAACGATCTCGGCCTGGCGGTGGCCAACAGCCTGGCGGCGGTGAAGGCGGGCGCGCGCCAGGTCGAGTGCACGATCAACGGCCTCGGCGAGCGCGCCGGCAACGCCTCGCTCGAGGAGATCGTCATGAACCTGCGCGTCCGCGGCGACTACTTCGGCTGCGGCACCGGCATCGCCTCGCAGCGGCTCGTGCCCGTGAGCAAGCTCGTGGCCAGCCTCACCGGGATCTTCGTCCAGCGCAACAAGGCGATCGTCGGCCTCAACGCCTTCGCCCACGAGGCCGGCATCCACCAGCACGGGGTCCTCGCCCACAGCGAGTGCTACGAGATCATGCGGCCCGAGGACGTCGGCCTCAGCCGCAGCGACCTGGTCATCGGCAAGCACTCCGGCCACCACGCCATCGGCGAGCGCTGCCGCGAGCTCGGCTACGAGCTCGATGGCGAACAGCTCCGCACCGTCGTGGACCAGATCAAGGCCCTCGCCGACAAGAAGAAGCAGGTCTTCGACGACGACATCCGCACCATCGTCGAGGGCATCGCCGCCGGCAGCGCCGGGCGCTTCCGACTCGTCAGCTTCCATACCTCCAACGGCACCCGCGCCATCCCGACCGCCACCGTCGTCCTCCAGCGCGACGACGAGACACTCGGCCCCGACGCCGCCACCGGCGACGGCCCCGTCGATGCCATCTACAAGACCATCAACCGCATCGCGGGCATGGAGGACCGCGTCCGCCTGCTCGACTACCAGATCCGCGCCGTCACCAGCGGCAAGGACGCACTCGGCGAGGTCTCCATCCTCGTCGAGTGCGGCCACGAGCGAGTCTCAGGCCGAGCCGCCAGCACCGACATCCTCGAAGCCAGCGCCCAGGCCTACGTCGCCGCCATCAACCGCATCGCCACCCTCCTCAACGGGAAGCCCGCGACCGAACAGGGACCCGGAAGGGACGAGCACCCGTGAGCCAGACGCTCCTGTGCGTGTCGATCACCACGACCACGGTCGAGGAGACGTTGAAGGTCCTGCACGCACCCGGCAGGGCTTTCGACGTGGCGGAGCTCCGGCTCGACTACATCCAGTCGCCGGACCTGCCGCGCCTGCTCGAGGCCCGCCCCTGCCCCGTCATCGTCACCTGCCGCCCGGCGCGCGAGGGCGGAAGATGGACGGGGGACGAGGGGCGGCGCCTCGAGCTCCTCGCCGAGGCCGACCGCCTGGGCGCCGACTACGTGGACGTCGAGCTCGACGCCCTCCCCCACTACCGCCGACAGGGCCGCGCCAGGCTCCTCGTCTCCTACCACAACTACGACGAGACGCCCAGCGACCTGGGCGCCATCGCCCGACGCATCGAGGCCACCGACGCCGACGTCGTCAAGCTCGCCACCATGGCCACCGCGCTCGCCGACAACCTCGCGGCCCTCGACGCCCTGCGCCACGCCGCGAAGCCGACCATCGCCGTGACCATGGGCGAGCACGGCCACGTCTCCCGGGTTCTCGGCCCCAAGTTCGGCGCCTTCCTCGTCTTCGCGTCGCTCGGCTCCGGCCGGGAGGCCGCGCCGGGGCAGGTGCCCGCCGACGAGATGCTCGCGCTCTATCGCTTCCGCGACATCGGCCCGGCCACGAGAGTCTACGGCGTCGTCGCCAACCCCGTCGCCCACAGCATGAGCCCGGCCATTCACAACGCCGCCTTTGACGCCATTGGCTTCGATGGCGTCTATGTGCCGTTCAAGGTGGAGGGCGACCCCGCCGAGTTCGTGCGGGCGTTCCGCGAAATAGACGTTCGGGGATATTCCGTCACAATCCCCCACAAAC
>CBFDBL010000678.1:0-3636 GCA_965603035.1 uncultured bacterium | reverse complement strand
GTGCTCCAGCCAGCGCGCGACCAGTGTCCTGGCCTGCGCGCCGCTGACCGGAGCGCCCGACGCCGTCGGGCACAGGAGCAGCATCGAGGCCGCCAGCGCCGAGGCGAACACGGCGCCCCAGACGAGACGGTCACGGAGCGAACGACACATGGGGTAGGGAATGCTACGGCTCACGGGTGTTCTTCCCTTCGCACTCGACAACCTGCAAACGCCCCAGAGGCCATGGTGGACGCACTGTAAGCTCGCCTTGGCCCTGCACTTAGCTGCCCTGCCAGGCCGCCTCGTGCGTTCGTCCCCCGGGGCCACAGCGTCCGGCTTGCCCACACAGATGCAACCGGCGTGCCGCTCGCGGGTCCCGCGTTCCTCAGCCGCGGCGCCGGAACTGCAAGTCAATGTCCAATGGTGACTTAGGGAACCACGGATGGGACGGGGCCCGCCGCGCGAGGGCCGCGCCGATGGGCGCTCCCTCCCCTGCGCGGGTGTCTCGGGCCCGAATGCGGTTGCGGCGAGGCCGCCGGTTCCCTATATTCAGGGATGCTCGGAGCTTCTGCACTGCCAGGCGAACGCGGAGGGAGCGGAGGAAGGGCGGATGGGGTTCTCGCTGCTGTGGCGGGGCGCCGTGGTCGCGCTGGCGCTCGCGTGGGGCGCGGCATCGGCACGTGCCGAGCGACACCTGCTCCAGGTCGAGCGCTTCGACGGGCCGTGGCGGCGGCAGACCAACATCGCCGGCTACCTGGGCGACGGCTTCTGCACGTCGAACGCCAACCCGAAGGTGGCCGCGACCGCGATGCAGACGACCGTGCAGATCGCCCAGGCCGGTCGCTACCGCGTGTTCGTGCGAGCCTACACCTCGTCCAACTCGCGCCGCGCGCTCCAGGCCGCCGTCAACGGCAAGCGGCTCGCCATCACCCACCGCGGCAAGCGACGCCGCTGGGGTTGGGAACTCGCCGGCGATGTCACGCTTGCCGCCGGCCCCGCCGCCATCACCGTCCACGATGCCGACGTCGGATGGGAAACCGCCGACGCCCTCCTCCTCACCAACGACAAGGACGACGACCCCATGGCCAGCGAACGCCTCTGGCAGATCTACCCCGACGGCCTGCCCGACCGCGCCAACGCCCTGCGCTTCAACATCGACGCCTGCCTCGCACAGTGCCGCAAGCGCACCGACCCCAAGTCAAAAGAGGACTGGGAGAACCGCAGGAAGGTCGTGGCCGCCGCGCTCCGCCGCGTCCTGCGCCCGTGGCCGGAGAAGACGCCGCTGAACGCCAAAGTCACGGGCCGCGCCGACCGCGACGGCTACACCATCGAGAACGTCGTCTTCGAGAGCCTGCCCAGCTTCCACGTGCCCGCCAACGTCTACATCCCCAAGGGCGTCAAGGCCCCGATGCCCGCCGTCATCGTCGCGGCGGGCCACGCCATGGCCGATGCCAAGAACCACGACCTCTACCGCACCGGCCAGCTCGGCCTCGTGCGCCTCGGCTTCCTCGTCCTCGCCTACGACCCCATCGGCCAGGGCGAGCGCCGACGACGCGGCTTCGCTCACACCGTCGGCTGGAACGCCTTCATGGTCGGCCACACCGACCTCGGCTACATGACCTGGGACACCATCCGCGCCCTCGACTACCTGCTCGCGCGGCCCGAGGTCGATCCCAGACACATCGGCTTGTGCGGCAACTCGGGCGGCGGGATGAACACCTTCTACACGATGGCGGTCGAGCCGCGCCTCGCCGCGGGCGCCTCGGGCTGCTTCACCTGCTCCTACCACGCCTTCCTCAAGGACGGCGGCAGCCACTGCATCTGCAACCATCTGCCGGCCATCACGCGGCACGCCGAGGAGTTCGAGCTCGTCGGCCTGTCGGCCCCCCGCGCGTTTCTCGCGGCCAACGGCTCGAAGGATCGCATCTTCCCCATCCGCGGCACCCAGCGCACCATCGAGCGCGCCCGCCGCCTCTTCGCCTTCGCCGGAGCCGAGCAGAAGGTCGCCCTGTTCACCGCGCCGCTCCCTCACGGCTGGGCGAAGCCCATGCGCGAGGCGACCTACGGCTGGATGTGCCGATGGCTCCAGGGCAAGGGCGACGGCTCCCCCATCCCCGAGCCCGACATCCAGCTCGAGCCCAAGGGCTCGAAGGCCCTGCGATGCCTCAAGGACGGCAAGCTCCCACCCGGCTCGAAGACCTTCGCCGCCCTCATCCGCACCGAGGCCGACCGCCTCATCGCCGCCTACCCGCCCGTGCCGACCGACAAGCCCGCACGCGACGCCTGGGCCAAGACCCTGCGCGCGAAGCTGTGGCATGCCCTCGGCGGCCGGCCGACGGGGTTCCGCCCGACGCTCCGCGCCCTCGGCACCTTCACCTGGCGCGGCCACACCGTCGAGCGCCTCGCCATCGGGACCGAGCGCTCCCTCGAGGTCCCCGCCCTCCTCATTCGGCCCGCCAAGGCCCCGGCGAAGATGCCCGTCGCCATCTTCCTCGATGATGGTGGGAAGACGCGCGCTCCTCAACCGTCGTTCGCGGCCTGCTCGGCAAGGGCATCGGCGTGCTGGCCATGGACGTGCGCGCGCTCGGCGAGGGGACCGTCCACGCCAGCCACTGCGCCACCGATGCCGTCGTGCTCGGCCGCCCGCTGCTCGCCCAGATGGCGTGGGACGTGCTCGCCGCGGCCCGTGCCCTCGCCGCGCGCGACGACGTGGACGGCGCCCGCATCGCGGCCTACGGCCGCGGCAGCGTGGGCCTGCTCGCCACGGTCGCGACGGCGCTCGACGACGGCCTGAGCGGGTGCGTGGCCGAGGGCGCGGTCGGCAGTTGGCTCGGCGCCTTCGGCGACCCCCTGCCCCAGCCGCTGTGGGTCTACGCCCCGCACGTGCTCGAGCACGCCGACGTGCCGCAGCTCGTCGCGCTGGCCGCGCCGAGGCCCTTCCTGTGGGTCCAGCCCGTCGGCTACACCAGGAAGCCGCTCGCCGCCGCCGAGCAGCGCAAGCTCGCCCGACCCGCCCAGGCCAGCTACCAGGCCGCCGGCGCCCCCGACGCCGTCGCCGTCTGCTCGGACGCCGAGCCCGCCGCCCGCATCGTCGGCTTCCTCACCGACGCCCTCAAACCCTCCGGCGGCTGAAGCCGCCGGCTGATTCCTGCCGTCCCGTCGGGACTTGTAGTGGGGGTCACCACGCGATCCGGCGGCTGAAGCCGCCGGCCAAACCCTCCCGTCCCCTCGGGACGGAAGCCGAGGACTCCAAACCAGGAGCCGGCCGTTCGGAGTGTCGCCCTTCAGGGCGAAGTCCGGTCTCCCCGTCTGTGGAGTGCGGCGACCCCAGTCGCCGCTTTCGCTTCCCGCGGAGCGGGCAGTTCGGACTCTCCGGCTGATGGTCATCAATGAGTTCTGTGGACAGGCCTCCACTGCGTGTCATCCTGAGCCCATTCGGCCGCGCCGAATGGCGCGAAGGATCTCTCAAGGACGAGAACGCGGTAAGAGGGTCTTGCTCATGGGGTTGGGACGTGCTCCTTCGACAGATCCTTCGCTCCGCTTCCGCGTCGCTCAGGATGACCCAGGGAGGGGGCCCGTCCAGGCAATTCGTTGATGACCATAAGCCGAGGACTCCAAACCAGGAGCCGGCCGTTCGGAGTGTCGCCCTTCAGGGCG
>CBFDBL010000677.1:0-3652 GCA_965603035.1 uncultured bacterium | reverse complement strand
ACCGCGTAGCCCGCTCGCTCCGCCGCCTCGTGGATCTCGCCCTCGTCGCCCACCAGGATCGGCTCGATCACCCCCAGGGCCTGGGCGCCCTTCACCGCCTCGAGCACCGTGTGGTCCTGGGCCACCGCCACGGCCAGCCGACACGGCGGGTGGTCCGCCACCAGCTTCAGCAGCGAATCGAAGTTCTTCACGGCTCAGGCTCCTCTCGCGAATCCGCCCGCAGGGCGGGACACACCGGCCCGTCCGCCGGCGCCCGAGGCCCCGGCACGAGCAGAGGATACTCGCTCGACCCCGCGCGGTCAATCGCCCGACGGCGTTCCTTGACAGCCGCGGCCCGGCGGCTATCATGGCGACGGCACGCCGACACCGGCCCGGAACGGAGTCCGATGGGCACGCACCGCGCACGGAACGTGAAGCTGACGATCGAGTACGACGGCACGGCCTACCACGGCTGGCAGCGCCAGCCCAACGCCGCGACCGTGCAGCAGGCGCTCGAGGAGGGCATCGCCGAGGTCGTCGGCCACGCCGTGACGCTCTACGGCTCCGGGCGCACCGACGCCGGCGTCCACGCGCTCGGCCAGGTCGCCAACTTCCACACCGACGCGACCATCCCCGCCGACGGGCTCCGCCACGCCATCAACGCCGTCATCGCGAACGACATCGCCGTCGTCCGCGCCGAGGACGTGCCCGACGCCTTCCACGCCCGCTACGCGGCGACCGGCAAGACCTATCGCTACACCATCGTCTGCCGTCCCGTGCGGCCGGCGGTGGGCGCGCGCACCGTGCACTGGCTGCGGCGGGAGCTCGACGTCGCGCGGATGCGGGCCGCCGTGGCGCACCTGGTGGGCGAGCACGACTTCGCGGCCTTCGAGACCGAGTCGAGCGGCGAGGATGCGGTCCGCACCGTCACGCGCGCCGAGTGGGTCGAGGAGGGCGGCCGCCTGTGCTTCGCCGTCGCGGCCAACGGCTTCCTCTACAACATGGTGCGCGCGATGGTCGGCACGCTCATCGAGGTCGGCCTCGGCAAGCGCGAGCCCCGCGACATCCCGCGCCTGCTCGCCAGCCGCGACCGCTCCCAGGCGGGCCCGACCGCGCCAGCCAAGGGCCTGTGCCTCATGCAGGTGGACTATGGGGATGATACGTGATGCGTGATACGTGATGCGTGAGAGGAGAGGCCACTTGCCGAGGCGTAAGAGACGAGAGGACCGGCTCGCTGCGTCTGCTGCGCGCTGGCCCGACCGCTCTGATCACGCATCACGTATCACGCATCACGAGTCACGCATCACGCATCGCGCGTCCTGTGCGTCCAGGCGCTGGTGTTGATCAACGGGTCCTGTGCCGTGAGCAGCACGCCTATGCGAGTCGCACACATCATCACGCGGATGATCCTGGGCGGCGCCCAGGAGAACACGCTGCTGACCTGCCGCGGCCTCCACGAGCACCCCGACTACGAGGTTCACCTCATCACCGGCCCCGCCATCGGCCCCGAGGGCGAGCTGCTGAGCGAGGCCGAGCGGCTCGGCATCCCGGTCACCGTCGTGCCCGCCATGCGCCGCGAGATCCACCCCTGGCGCGACCTCAAGTCAGCGCTCGCACTGCGCCGTCTGCTGCGCGAGCTGAAGCCCGACGTCGTCCACACCCACAGCACGAAGGCCGGCGTCGTCGGCCGCTGGGCAGCGCGGAAGGCCGGGGTGCCCGCCGTCGTCCACACCATCCACGGCCTGGCGTTCCACCCCTACGAGCGGTGGTGGCGCAACCGGCTCTACATCGCCGCGGAGCGACGGGCGGCGCGCTGGACGGACCAGTTCGTCTGCGTGGCCGACGCGATGACGCGCCAGGCGCAGGCCGCTGGCATCGGGCTGGGCAAGCCGTTCGAGACGGTCTACAGCGGGATGGAGACCGAGGCGTTCCTGGAGGCCCAGCAGTTTCGCGGCGAGATGCGGCGGGCGCTGGGCTTCGGCGACGAGCAGTTCGTGGTGGGCAAGATCGCGCGGCTCTTCGAGCTCAAGGGCTACGAGTATGTCATCGAGGCCGCGGTCCGCGTGCTCGCCGCGCATCCCCACGTGCGCTTCCTCTTCGTCGGCGACGGCATCCTGCGCGAGACCCTCGAGGGCCAGGCCGAGCAGTTCGGCATCCGCGACAAGATCGTCTTCGCCGGCCTCGTGCCGTCGAGCGACGTGCCGGCCTATGTCGCCGCGATGGACGCGCTGGTGCACGCCTCGCTGCGCGAGGGACTCGCCCGCGTCCTGCCGCAGGCGCTCCTCGCGGGCAAGCCCGTCGTCTCGTTCGACGTGGACGGCGCGCCCGAGGTGGTCATCCCAGGCGAGACGGGCTATCTGGTCCCGCCGAAGTCGGTCGCTGGCCTGGTGGCCGCGCTCGAGGACATCATCGAGCACCCCGACCAGGCCGCGGCCCTCGCCGCCCGCGGCCGCGAGCTCTGCCGCGAGCGCTTCGCCTGGCAGACCATGGTCGCCGCGCTCGACCGCATCTACCGCCGCCTGCTCGGTGAGTGACGGAGGCGCAGCATGTCCCGCTGGCGCTTCATCCACGCCACCGAGCGCTCCCACTCGTCCCGATGCTCCAGCGTCGGGACGAGTGGCGTGGGGGACGCTGGGCTTACGCCATCGCGTCGGCCTCGACGTCGGCGAGGCGCACGCGGGCGCCGTCGTGGCTGGCGGAGCGGTGGACGGCGGCCTCGAAGACCAGCTCGTTCCAGGCCGCCTCGCCGTCGGCGGGGAACGGCTCGCCGGCCGCCATGGCCTTGACGACGCCGTCGGCCATGCGGGCGAAGCTCTCCTGGTACTCGGGGACGCCTTCCTCGACCTCCCAGAGGTCCTCGACCTCGGTCGGCCACGAGCCGCCCTTGCTGCGGCGGTACCAGCCGTCGAGGCCGCGTGCCTCGGCACAGGCCGTCTCGCCCACGATCATCACGCGCAGCGGATGGTCGTCGTAGCCCCAGAGGTTCGAGCCGTCGAGCTGGCCGATCGCGCCGTTGGCCCAGGCCATGCGGATCATGCGGGTCCAGCCGCGCTCCTCGGTCGGGTCGCCGACGACGCTCACCCACTCGGGCCGGCCCATGGACCACAGGATCTGGTCGATCACGTGGCTCCAGCAGTTGAAGTGCGCGCGGGCGCGCACCATGCGCAGCTTCCCGAGGCGGCCCGCGACCACGTCGTCGTGGAGCCTCTGGAAGTGGCGGAAGAACCGGTAGTTGTAGTTGATGCCGAAGGTCAGGCCGCTGTCGCGCCATGCGCGGATGGCGGGCGCGGCGACGGCGGCATCGCTCTCCTGGACGCGGAACTGCCCTTCGAGCCCGCACAGCGGCTTCTCGGTGAACACGTTCTTGCCCGCGGCCAGGAGCTGTCGCAGCGGCGGGATGCGGCGGGTCTCGTTCGTGATGAGCAGGGCGAGCTCGAAGTCGGCGCCCGCGAGCATCTCCTCGATGCTGGCGAACCCCGCCTCGACGCCCAGCTCCGCCTTCGCCTTCGCGAGCAGGTCGGGGTCCATGTCGCACACGGCGACGACCTCGGCGTCGGGGTGGCGGTGGAAGTTCCCGCCGTGCTTGAGCCCCATGCCCTTGCCGCTGATCAACGCACACTTGAGCACCGTCGGTCGCCTTTCCCGCTCGCGAGCCCGGGCGATCGTTCTCCCA
>CBFDBL010000676.1:0-3664 GCA_965603035.1 uncultured bacterium | reverse complement strand
GGTGCGGGTAGTGCCAGAAGATGGCCTTGCGGCCGAGGCTCTTGCCGCCCTTGAGCAACGGCACCACGCTCACGCCGTCGAGGTGCTGCTTGGGCCGCGGCGGCAGGCCGGCCATCTCGAGCAGGGTCGGGTAGAAGTCGGTGCTGATGACGGGCACGGAGCAGGTGGCGCCTGGCTTGGCGACGCCTGGCCACTTGATGATCATGGGCTCGCGGATGCCGCCCTCGTAGAGCCAGCCCTTGCCTGCGCGCAGCGGCAGGTTGCAGGTGGGCGGGTTCTTCGACAGCCCGCGGTTCTTGAGCAGGGTCGAGAGGCCGCCGTTGTCGCTCATGAAGACGACGGCCGTGTGGTCGGCGATGCCCAGCTCGGCGAGCTTGCGCATCACGCGGCCCACGCTCTCGTCCATGCTGTGGACCATGGCCGCGAAGGTGGCGTTGCGCTGCGCCAGGCTGGTCGCGGCCCGCGGCCCCTCGTCGCGCAGCAGCGGCCCCTTCGGCGGCTTCTTCTTGAGCTTCGCCTCGTACTTCGCGACCAGCTCGCCCTTGCCCTGGAGCGGGGTGTGCACCGCGTAGTGCGACAGGTAGAGCAGGAAGGGCTCGCGGTCGTGGGCGTCGAGAAACTTCACCGACTCGTCGGTCAGGCGGTCGGTGAGGTACTCGCCGGCGGGACCGTCGGGGAGCTGGGCGTTCTTGTAGGGGCTGAAGTAGCCGCCGCGCGGCGAGCCGGTGGCGTTGCCGCCGACGTTGATGTCGAAGCCCTGCTTGTCGGGCCAGAAGGCCGGCTGGCCGCCGATGTGCCACTTGCCCGCGAAGAAAGTCGTGTAGCCCGCGGCCTTGAAGGCCTCGGCCAGCGACGTCTCGGCGAGCGGCAGCGGCTTCGTCCCGAAGTTCGTGATCCCGAGCCGCACGGGGTACTTGCCCGCCATGATGCTCGCGCGGGTCGGCGAGCACACGGGGCAGGCGGCGTAGGCGTCGGTGAACCGCATGCCCTCGGCCGCCAGCCGATCGATGTTGGGCGTCTCATACAGCGTGCTGCCGTAGCAGCCCGCATCCGTCCAGCCCATGTCGTCGATCAGGAAGAAGACAACGTTGAGCTTCTCTGGCGCGGCTTGTGCGGCGCGTCGCGCCCCCAGGATCAGCGACGCTGCGCCGAGGCCGAGTGTCTTCAGGAAGCCGCGGCGGGATTCGGTGTGCATTCCTATCGTACCTTCTTCCTTCTGGCTCCTGTGGCGATGCCCGGCGGCGGGGGCGGCTGGGGGGTGGCGGTGGCGGCGACGTCGCGCTTCCAGGCGTCGAGGGCGGCGAGCATCTCCTTGACGCGGTCGGGGTGGCGGTCGGCGAGGTCGGTCGTCTCGCCGATGTCGGTCGAGAGGTCGTAGAGGCCGACGCCCTTGGCGCCGCGGCCCCCGACCACGAGCTTCCACTGGCCGTCGCGCACGGCCTTCCCGTTCCAGAAGAGCTGCCGGCGCCCGAGCGGCTTGCCCTCGCGCAGCAGGGGCACGAGGCTCACGCCGTCGAGCTGGTGGCCCTCTGGCAGCTTCGCGCCCGCGAGCTCGAGCACGGTGGGCATGAGGTCGAGGCTGATCGCGAGCTGGTCGGTCACGGTGCCCGGCTTGATGGTGCCCGGCCACCAGGCGATGGCCGGCTCGCGGTGGCCGCCCTCCCACACCTGGCCCTTGAAGCCGCGCAGCGGCTTGTTCGAGCCGCGCGGGCACGCGCCGTTGTCGGAGAAGAAGAACACCAGCGTCCGCTCGGCGAGCCCGAGCTCCCGGAGCTTCGCCACGATGGCCCCGAGCCCGTCGTCCATCGCCTTCATCATCTGGCGATAGGCCCCCTTGACGTCGGGGCGCGCGCCCTTGGCCTTCTTGGGGCCGCGCTGAGGCGGGTCGCCCGGGCCCTGGTAGGGGCTGTGCACCGCCTCGTGGGGCACGTAGCAGCAGAAGGGGCGGTCGCGGTTGTCCTCGATGAAGGCCAGGGCGTGGCGGGTGATCAGGTGGGTCGAGTAGCCCTGCTCCTCGACGTGGTCGAGACCGTCCCACCAGTCGTAGGTGCCCATGCGGTCGTAGTGAGAGATGTAGTCGATGTTGCCGCTGACGAAGCCTCGGAAGCGGTCGAAGCCGTGGTGGGTGGGGTTGTATTGCCTGGTGTAGCCCAGGTGCCACTTGCCGAAGATGCCGGTGGCGTATCCCGCCTGCTTGAGCAGTTTGGGGAACACGACTTCGGAGGTCTGGAGGCCGAGGTGGTGGGCGCGGGTCCTCGGGTCGGCGTTGATGACGCCGGGGATGCCGGCCCGCTCCTGGTAGCGGCCGGTCATGAGCCCCGCGCGGGTGGGGCTGCACACCACGCCGCTGGAATGGAAGTCGGTGAACTTGAGGCCCTCGGCCGCGAGCCGCTCCATGTGCGGCGTCTCGATCCAGCCGCCGTAGACGCTCGAGTCGCCGTAGCCCATGTCGTCGGCGAGCACGATCACGAAGTTGGGCTTGCGCACGGTCTTCTCCGCTGCTTGCAGTACGCCCGCGGCGCCCGCGGCCGCCGCGGCCAGGCCGCCCAGGAAACGGCGGCGGGACAGCTCGTAGCCACTCATCGGCCTCTCTCCTCGTCGGGTGCGGCAGCGCTCACGCTAGCGCCGGGGGCCGCTCGTGTCAAACGCCGCGCTCAGCCGGCAAGAGCATCATTGCGGGCTGAACTGGGCGCGGGCCCCGCCGATACTAGGACGTAAGGGGTAGGGAAGCCCCCGGCTGTCCCGGTCGCGCCGCCCCACGGAAGGGACCGCGCGTGCCGTAACAGCGTGGCGAGGTCACGGCACGGCGCGAGCGCGGGATCTGGCGGCCCGTCGGCCCACCAGGCCTGTCGGCCTCGCGCCGAGCTCACCCACGCCCTCGTCGCGCGAGTGCCGGGAGGGGAGAGCTGGATGCAGACCATGCGGGAGGAAGCCAGCACCGTGGCAGCGGGCGCCGCGCGCCCGTTGCGGCCAGATCTCGTGCAGTGCGAGCGCTGTGGCCGCTGCTGCTTCGTCAAGCTTTTCATCGGCGACGAGATCGTCGCCACGCCGTTCCCGTGCCCCCATCTCGACGAGCAGACCCGCCTGTGCACCGTCTACGAGCAGCGCCTCGAGCTCAACCCGTTCTGCACGACGGTCGCCGAGGGCGTGCGGCTCCGCATCTTCCCAGCCGGCTGCGCCTACACGCGCGGCCTGCCCGGCTACCAGGCGCCGCGCATGGCCACGGCAGGGGAGATCGTCGCCTACGCCGAGGTCTGCGTCGCCTCGCAGGAGGACATCCGCCGCATCGCGCTCGAGCGGCTCGCCGCCCAGGGCGAACGGCTCTGAGCCCACCTGCGCGCCCCGGCCCACCCGCCGCCGCCAGCCAGCCTCTGCGCGTCACTCGCCCCAGCTCGGCGCCTCACGGCCCGCGCACGGCGTCTCGTGGGGCCCCACGACCCGCCAGTCCCGGACACAGCCCCGCGGGCCCGGCGCGAGGTGTGTGACGTCCACGGCCGCTCCGACCGTTCGGCCCGTCACGGGCCGGCGTGGGCGTGCGCATGCACGGCGTCGGATGGCTCGCTCGTCTCCCTCCTCGCACACGCCGCGGCGCGAGGGCCTCTTCGCAGGATTGCACAGTTGAATAACTGTGCAATCCTGGTGCGCAGAGGTGCCTGCGAAGGCG
>CBFDBL010000675.1:0-3697 GCA_965603035.1 uncultured bacterium | reverse complement strand
CTACTACTTCAACAGCATCTTCATCGCCGCCTGGGTCACCTTCCTCCAGGTGCTCACGAGCGCCATGGCCGCCTACGCCTTCTCGCGGCTCCACTGGCGCGGCCGCGACCACGTGTTCCGCCTCTACCTCGCCACGCTCATGATCCCCGGCGTCGTCACCATGATCCCCAACTATACGCTGATGGTGAAGCTCCACCTGCTCGACTCCTACGTCGGGCTCATCGTGCCCGCGGCCTTCAGCGCCTTCGGCACCTTCCTGCTCCGCCAGTTCATGCTCACCATCCCGCCGTCGCTCGACGAGGCCGCCCAGATCGACGGCGCCAGCCATTGGCAGACGTTCTGGAACGTCATCATGCCGCTCGCCCGCCCGGGCCTGATCACCCTCGGGATCTTCACGTTCCTGGGCAACTACCGCAGCTTCTTCTGGCCCCTCATCCTCATCAAGAGCGAGCACCTGCGCACCCTGCCCATCGGCATGCTCTACTTCGACACCCTCTACGGCCGCCAGACCAACCTCATCATGGCCGCGAGCGTGATGAACATCATCCCGCTGATCGTCCTCTTCGTCGCCTCGCAGAAGTTCATCGTCAAGGGGATCCAGCTCGGCGCCGTGAAAGGCTGACGTACCGACACGAGGTGGGAGGGCGAGGCTCCCGCCGAGCCGCGAATGTGAGACGCCTCTCTCTCCGGGTTCCCTCTCCCTGTGGGAGAGGGTTAGGGTGAGGGAGAACAAGGGCGGGTGCCCGCATCGAGGCCCCAGCGGCATTCTCCCGCACCCCCGCCCTCTCCCAATGGGAGAGGGAGTCGTGCCTACGCTCTGGGAGAAGCAAACATGCCTGCTGACTCTGAAGCTGTCCTCCCCGCGCTCGGCTTCATCGGCCTCGGCGCCATGGGCGGGCCGATGGCGCGGAACCTGCTCGCGGCGGGTTACGCGCTGACAGGCTTTGACATTGACGCCGACCGGCTCGACGCCACGGTCGAGGCCGGCGCGGCGTGCGGGGATAGCGCGGCCGACGTCGTGCAGCGCAGCGAGGTCGTGCTGACCAGCCTGCGCTCGTCGGCCGTCTGGGTCGAGGTCGCCGAGGCCGCGCTGGTGCCGAACGCGCGCGAGGGTCAGGCCTTCATCGACCTGGGCACGGTCGCGCCGCCGGAGACGCGGCGGCTGGCGGCGGCCTTCGCCGAACGCGGCGCCAGCCTGCTCGACGTGCCTGTGAGCGGCGGGCCGGGCGGCTCGACGTCGGGCACGCTGCGGATGTTCGCGGGCGGCGACCGCGCGGTCTACGAGCGCTGTCGGCCCATCCTCGAGGTGCTGGGCGACCCGGAGCGCGTCGTCTACATGGGGCCGAGCGGGGCAGGGCAGGTGGCCAAGGGCGTGAATCAGCTCGCCATGGGCCTGGCCGACGCCGCCTACCTCGAGGCCCTCGCCTTCGGCGGCCGCGCCGGCATCGACCCCGAGGCATTGGCCCGGGCCATCGGCGGCGACGAAGGCTGGCGGAGCCACTTCGCCGGCCTCGCGCGCCGCGTCGCCGAAGGCACGGCCGAGCAATGGTGGGTGAAGTTCCCTGAGCTGCCCTACTTCCTCGCCGAGTCCGCCGACCGCGGCCAGCCCATGCCCCTCACCGAGGCCCTCCACGCCTTCCTCGCCGCAGGCGACGTTTCCTGCCACGACAACATGGGACGCCCGACGGCCTCATGCTGGCGCGAGTTGATGAGCCGTCAGCGCGAGCTGTGATTCGGCGGCACGAGCTGGATCATCTGCCCGGTGTCGGCGGCGCGCTTGCGTTTCGCGGCGATCTGCGCCTTCGTCTCGCCGGGGTTGATGTACCACTCGGTCTCGGTGCGGGCCTCCTGGAAGATCCGCTCGAACTCCCTCACCAGGTCGGGGCGCTCCCCCGCAATGTCCCTCGTCGAGGCCACGTCGGCCACGATGTCGAAGACCTCCATCGGCTTCGAGGGATGGGCGCGGAACGCTCGGTAGCGCCCCTTCCGCGCGGCCTGCACGTGGGCGTTCTCCCAGTAGAGGTACTCGTGCTGCTTCTGGTCCTGTGGCCGCCCGGTCAGGACGGGCAGCATCGAGATCCCGTCGATGCCCTCCGGCGGCTCGACGCCGGCCAACTCGGCCGCCGTGGGCAGGAAGTCCCAGAACGCGCAGACGTGGTCGCAGTCGCCCGGCGTCACCTTCCCCGGCCATCGCACGAAGAAGGGCACCCGCAGGCCACCCTCCATCGAGATGAACTTGCCTCCGCGCCACGGCCCCCTGTTGTGGAAGAACGGGTCGTCGAGCCATCGACGCCGTGCGACGTAGCCCCAATGGCTGTAGCCGTTGTCGCCGGCGAAGAAGATCACCGTGCCCTCGTCGATGCCCAGCTCCTCCAGCAGGCTCACGATCCTGCCGACCGATTCGTCCATATGCGTGACCATGGCGGCCCATTCGCGGCGCCGCAGGTCGGGGAAGCCCTCGCGGTCGCGGTACTGCCGCAGGTTCGGCGTCACCACCGGCCCGTGGGGAAGCTGCGTCGCATAGTAGAGGAAGAACGGCTCGTCCCTGTGCTGGCGGATGAACCGGAGCGCCTCGTCGCGGATCAGGTTCTCGGAGTAGAGCACCTTTGCCGGGTCCTTCACACCGCGCGGGACGAAGTTGCCGTCGGCGTCGTAGTCGTGCGCCGAGTCGACCCGCGTGTGGCGGTAGGCGTTCTTCATGTCGAAGCCGACGTTCGGCGGCAGCGGGATCTTTCTCTCGTTGCGGTAGAGGAACTCGGGGAAGAAGGTGTGGGCTCGGCGCTGGTCGTAGTAGCCGAAGGCGAGGTCGAAGCCCTTCTTGTAGGGCACGCCTTCGGTGCCGGGCGTGCCGATGCCCCACTTGCCGACGAAGGCCGTCGCGTAGCCCGCCTGCTTGAGCACCTCGGCCACCGTCACGTCGTCGGCGAGGAGGTGGTCCTGCCCGCGCACGCTGCGGTTCAGGCGGATGCGCGCGTGGCCCATGTGCATGCCCGTCATGAGGCTGCACCGCGTCGGCGCGCACTCGCACGCCCCGGCGTAGCCGTGGGTGAGCCGCATTGCCTGGCTGTGGAGGCGATCGAGGTGGGGCGTGTCGATGTGCTTCTGGCCGTAGCAGCCGAGATCGCGGTAGCTCAGGTCGTCGGACAGGATGAAGATGATGTTCGGCTTGCCGGGCCCTCCTGCCTTGGCATCTGCCGCTGACGCCCGCTCGGGTCTCCGCGGCCGGCATCCTGCCAGAGCTGCGATCGCTGCCCCGGCCGTCCGCAGGAAGGCCCGTCTGGAACACCGCTCGCTCATCGCGGAACGTCCCCCTTCTTGCCGTCTCTGCGCAGAAGCACATTGCCTTCAACGTCGCGCCACTCCGTCACGCCGTCCTTCACTGCCTTGCGGGCGAGGCGGTCGAGGTAGTAGAGCGTGGGCTCGGCGATGTGCTGGTTGTTGAGGAAGGGCTCGGTGTAGTTGATGGGGCCGTACTTCGCCTTGCCGACGTGGTGCTGCTGGCCGACGTGGTTGTTCCAGTCCACGCCCTCGGTGAGGAAGCCGTGGGGGCCGACGTGGTGCTTGGCGCAGGCGCGGAGGACGACGAGGCCGTCGAGCTCGTACTCGCGGCTGCCCGACTGCGGGTCGTCCCGCGTATCGTCCGCCGCCTCGAACCAGGCGAGCGCCGCCTCGGCGTTCTCCCACAGGTACGCCGTGT
>CBFDBL010000674.1:0-3699 GCA_965603035.1 uncultured bacterium | reverse complement strand
CGAGCGCCGGCGGACTCGACTCCCTCTCCCCTCGGGAGAGGGCGGGGGTGAGGGGGCTGGGAAGGGGAGGCTCTCGGATACCGGCGCGGGCGGGCGCCTGCCTCGCTCGATGGCCCCTGCCCCGCCGCGTCGCTCGCCGGGCGAGCGCGCGGCGCCCTCTCCCGAGGGGAGAGGGCCGGGGCCTCACGTTGTCGGCTCTCGTGGGTAGCGTAGCGTCGTTCTGTCGATGCCGGCGGTCGAGCCGCGGTCGAACCAGGCGATGGTTCCCTGGGGGGCCTCGATGGCGCGCGCGTCGAGCGCCTCGATGGCGCCGAGGCCCGCGGCCACGAAGCGCAGCCGCGTGGGGCCCGCCGTCTCGTCCACGACCAGCAGCCGCCGGGGCCGAGCCCAGTCCGCAGGGGTAAACTCGAGGACGGCGCCAGCCGTGATGCGGGCGTGGGGGCCATCGACGGACGCGCGGAGCGTGACGGGGGCGAGGGGCGGCATGGCGAGGGCGATGCGGAGCTCGAGCTGGTGGCCGTTGCCGAGCTTGTGCCGCGAGGCCGCGAGCCGCACCCCGTTGCGGCAGCCGGGCACCCAGGGCTCGGCGCCGTGCTCGTAGGCGCCGACGTCGGGGGCCTTGCCCCTGTGGCCGTCGGTGATGCCCGCGATGGGCGTGCCGGCGTCGATGAGCGGCGAGCCGGCGGCGGGGCGGAAGTCGAGGTGCTCGGGGTCGCGGAGCATGGGCTGGGCGCCGGTGTAGTTGTGGTGGGTCTTCGCGGACATGGGGCTCTTGCGGCGTCGATCGCTGAGGATGCGGGGGGCGCAGTTGTTGGCGACCTCGGAGCGGGCGTTCTGCACCTTGAGCAGGGGGTACTGCTTGCGCCAGGGCTTGGTGGGCTCGGTGCGCGCGAAGAGCAGGATGTCGCTCTGGCGGTTGGCGAGGCAGGTGTTGTTGGCGACGCGGTTGAAGTCGCCCTTGACGATGATGGCGTCCCAGCCGCAGTTCCACACGACGTTGTGGTGGACGGTGAGCCCGCGGGTCTGGTCGTCGCCGCGGATGCCGAGCGCGATGTGGGGCGTGTGGCAGTCGTGCACCCAGTTGTAGCGGAGCACGGTGCCGTAGATGTGGGGGAGCTGAGTGTAGAGGAGGCTGACGTCCTTGCACAGGTAGCCGCCGTTGAAGATGTGGTTGAGCTCGACGACGATGCCGGGCATCCCGGTCGGGTGGACGACGGCGTTGCCCGCGTCGAACACGGTGTTGCGGCGGACCACGGTGCCGCAGGGCTCGGCGGTCTGCGGCTCGTTGGGCTTGGTGGGCTCGACGCGCTTGACCGGGCCGACGGCGAGGCCGCAGTAGGTGAGCGTGCCGCTCCAGCAGACGTCGTGGATGAGGTTGTTCTCGACGAGGTTGTGCAGGCCGCGGACGGTGAGCCCCGAGGTGGGCGAGTGGGCGAGCGAGCAGTTGCGGACGGTGTTGTGGTCGCCCGAGACGAGGGTGCGGACCGAGGCGCGGCGAGGCTGCTCCATCTCGGGGATCTCGCGCTCGTAGACGGGGAAGCGCAGGTGGCAGCCCTCGACGACGCAGTGCTCGCAGCCACTGAGCCTGACCGTGCAGGCGAAGAGGTGGAAGCCGCGGATCTCGACGTGACGCACGCCGCTGGCGTCGAAGGCGTAGTCCCGCGCCTTGGCCTCTACCGTGTGCTCGCTCGGGCTCTTCCCATCCGGCGCCCAGAGGTAGAGGGTGTGGGTCTCGGTGTCGAGGAACCACTCGGTGGGGCTGTCGAGCGCCCCGAGCTTGCCCGTGAGGAAGTAGAAGTCGTCCTCCCACGGCCGCGTCTTGTCGGCGTAGTGGGTGATGCCGGGGAAGCTCTTGTCGTAGGTGAAGGTGTCGCCGCCGGGCTTGTGGGAGCGGACCGTGCGGGTCCAGGTGAAGAACTGGTGGGCGGCGTTGAGGGTGGCGAGCGCCCCCGTCCAGTCGATGCCCGTCTTCGCGAGGGCGGGATCGACGACCTTGCCGTAGCGGCTGCCCTTGCCAGTCGGACGCCAGACCTTGCGGTCGAGCATCTGGTCGAAGCGGGCGTTGGGCCACCGTGCCTCGATCATCATCTCACCATCGCAGAAGAGCTGGGCGAACCTGCGGCGGCCGTCGACCCGTGTCCTGTGGATCTTGCCTTTGTGGATCGACCAGTCGCCCTCGATGGGGAGCGTGCCGCTGAGCACGACCTGCTCGCCGGGCCACGCGGCGAAGCGCATCGGCCTGCCCGCCTCGCCCGAGCGCGACAGCTTCACCGTCTCGCGGTAGACGCCGGCGTGCACCCAGCAGGTGTCGCCGGGCTGCATCGCCTCGGCCGCCCTCTGGATGGTGCGCCAGGGTCGGTCAGTGGTTCCCGGGTTCTCATTGTTGCCCTTCGTCGCGACGTGGTATTCGGCCGCAGTGGCATCCAACACCATCGCGAGCGCTCCGATCAGACACAGGATTCTCATCTCGACTCCAGACCCCCGAACAGAGGCAAGCCGGACTCCCTCTCCCCATGGGAGAGGGCGGGGGTGAGGGGCCTAAGGCCGGGCGGCCTCCGCTTCCGGCTCTCCTCCCATTCGCCCCTCACCCTAACCCTCTCCCGCAGGGAGAGGGAAACCGTTTCGTGAAGTCCTCACTCCTCGATCGTCGGCTCGCCCTCGAGCCAGCCGAGGGAGGCGAGGAAGCGATCCATGGCGCGGACGGTCTTGCGATAGGCGTCGCCGCCGTCGCGGCCGACGTTGAAGAAGCCGTGGCCCTTGCCCTCGAAGGGCATCAGCTCGCAGCGCGCGCCGACCGCCTTCATCCGCCGCTCGAAGCGCTGGACGTTCTCGAACGGCACGGTCTTGTCGGCCGTGCCGTGGAACACGATGGCCGGCGGCGCGCCCTTGGCGACGTGGTGGACGGGCGAGAAGGCGACCTTCTTGTCGCCCAGGCGGCTCGCGCCGTAGCCCTTCTCGGTCGTGTCGATGACGGGGTTGAACAGGCAGAGGGCGTCGGGCTTCGGGCTGACGCTCTGGTCGTCGGCGGGGTCGTCGAAGCCCTCGACGAATGCGGTCGCCGCCGCGAGGTGGCCCCCCGCCGACCCGCCGCCCGCGGCGACGCGACCGGGATCGATGCCGAGCTTCGCGGCGTTGGCCCGCACCCAGCGCATGGCCGACCGCGCGTCCGCCACACAGGCGAAGGGCTCGACGCCGTGGCTCTTCTTCGTGCGGTACTCGACCGTGATCGCCACCATCCCGCGCGAGGCGAGGTAGCGGGCGTGCTGGTCGAACTGCCGCGGGCTGCCGCCGACCCAGCCGCCGCCGAAGAAGAAGACGATGGCCGGCCGCTTCTCCGTCGGCTGGTGTCCCGCCGGCGCGTAGACGAAGGCCTTGAGCTTCGCCTCGCCGACCGTCTTGTAGACCAGGGACGGTGGCGGCGGCTCCGCCGGCTTCTTGCGCTGTCCGCCATCGCCCGTCGCGGCCAGCAGCCCAAGCATCGCCATTCCCAACAGCGCCGACTCGTTCACGGTCGTCTCCTTTCCGAAGGGGCACCCTGAAGATAGCGCCGACGGAGGCAAATGGCAAAGGGCACGGAGTTGGGAGGCCGGGCTCCCGCCGAGCTCGCTCGGCGAGCGGCTTGTGCGCTCATTGGCGGCGTCTGCTATTTCAGGATTTGCGCAAATGCGGAAATAGCTTCTGTACCACGCAGGCATCACC
>CBFDBL010000673.1:0-3714 GCA_965603035.1 uncultured bacterium | reverse complement strand
TCCCTCGACGATGACGACGCGCGCGCCGAGCGCCAGCGCCATGCGGTACTCGGCCGCGGAGATGCGACCGCCGCCGATCCCCACGAGCACGACGTCGGCAGGCTCGACGCCCGAGGCGATGAGATCGAGCCAGGCCTGGATCGGCTCGAGCGGGCTGAAGTCCTCGCCCGCCGTCCGGCGGAGCTCGGTGTACCGCGGGTCGAGCGCCACGCCGTCGGGCAACCGGCCCGGCACGTAGCCGATCGTGCGGACCGCGGCGCCGCGCGCCGCCTGCACGTCGCCGACCAGCGCGGCGACGCCGGCGCGCGTCCCGCCCGACACGATCGTGCCCGCGAAGCCCGACAGGCCTTCGACGAACAGCGACCGGTGGGCGCTCATCCGGGCCTCCACGCTCGCCGCACACCCGCCCGTGACGATCGCCACCGGCCCCTCGACGGGGGCGCCGCACGCCAGCGCCCTGACCTTCGCCATGGCCTCCGACCGCGGCGCGCGCGCGGCCGCGGCCGCGAGCAGGAACCTGTGCACCCAGCAGTAGCCCGGCAGCTCGTCGGCCACGACCTCGAGCTCCTCGAACGAGCGGAGCGTGGTGTCGATCATCCAGCCGTGGGCGCTGAGCTGCACGGCCTTGGCGCAGGCGGCGAGGCCGTCGAGCGGCTGGCCGAGCAGGAGGCGGAACTTGGCCATGTCGTAGAAGGCCCAGGGCAGGTTCATGCCGACGTCGGCCTGGTCGCGGCAGCGCTGGATGGCGCCGCGCATGGCGGGGCGCATGAGGCCCACCGAGGAGAGGTCGCGTCGCTCGGCGATCTCGTAGCCCAGGTAGTTGCCCAGCGGGTAGGGGTCGGCGGGGTCGAGATCGTAGGCCTCCCGGTAGAGGCCTTTGGCCTTCTCGTCGTCAATGCCTCGCCAGGTGCTCGCGAGCGACGCCAGCGCATCGACGTCGCGGCTCGGCGGCCCCGCGGCCTGCTCGAGGCAGCGCTGGCCCCGCAGGTAGCCGGGGTGGTCGGGCTGTGCCTTGTGGAGCTTGCAGAGGGCGACGCCGAGGTCGCGCAGGAGCGGCGCGTAGCCCGTGGCCGCGAAGGCCGACAGCACGTCCACGGCCTTCTCCCAGTCGCCCAGGGTGATGGCGAGCTTGCCGATGCGGTGGGCGAGCGCGACGTTGCGATCGTCGTAGCTCAGCACCAGCTCGAGCGTCTCGATCTCCTCGCGGACCTGCTGCTCGCTCAGGTAGCTGCCGTAGCTCGCCTCGTAGGCCCGCAGCCCCGCCTTGATCCGCATGAAGGCCCGGTCCGCCTCCTCCAGCAGCGCCGCCACCACCGCGAGCTCCCGCGCCCACGCCGCCGGGATCGCGAACTCGCTCTTGTAGCTCACGTCGTGGCTGAACGCCGCCCAGGCGTGCTCGAGCACGGTCCGCACCTGGATCTCCGCCGCCATCGGGCACGCGGCGTCCCCGTAGGCGCCCGCCGGCACCGCCACGTCGATCTCGCCCGTCGGGAACACCCCGCGGCGCAGCCGCACGATGTAGTGGATCGATCTGTAGCCGAACTGCGAGGGCGCCAGCCGCTGGCTCACGTCCACGCTGTCGTCCCAGTCGATCTCGAAGTGCTCCTCGATGAAGGCGCAGATCGGCTGGATCTCGTCCTGGGTGTGCACGATGATCCGCGCGCCACACAGGTCGGTGAACTCGCGGACGGGGTCGGGGAGCGGCTTGCGGTAGATCTTCTCGGCGAAGCTGCCGACGGCCTTGGCGCGGGCCTGGACGATGGCGAGGGGCGCGCGCTCCTTCTTCGCCTGGTCGAGGATCGCCTTGAGCGCCTCGGCGAGCTGCTCGTAGCGCGGGCGCACCCGCCCGTACTCCTCGATCTGCCCGCGAGCCCACGCGTGCTGGGCCGCCTTGTCCCTCGGCTCCTCAGTCACCAGCTCCTCCTTCCAGAGCAGTCATCGGGCGCTTGCCGCCCGGCCGTAGTCCCGCGCGAAGGCCAGGAACCCCTCCACCAGGTCCACCTCCGACAGCTCCGCCGGCGCCACCCAGGCGGCCCCGTCGTGCTCCGCGCTCAGGCGCACCTCGCCCGCGACGAGACGCGCCCCCACGATCACCGTCACCACCCGCACCTCCGGACGCTCCGTCTCCACCACCCCCAGCGCGTGCTCGAGCGACACCGTTAGACCCGTCTCCTCGGCCACCTCGCGCACCAACGCCGCGTCGAACGCCTCCCCAGGCTCCGCCTTCCCCCCGGGCAGCTCCCACTTCCCCGCGTTCGACTCACACGCCGCCGACCGCCGCAGCACCAGGCACCGCCCCTCGCCGTCCGCGATCGCCGCTCGCACCGACAGCCCGAATGGTTTCGTCCCCATGCCTTGCTCCACACACACTCCCAGGGTCTCTGAGCCGCAGTGGTCGGGATTATAGGGGCTCTGCGGGCCGGTTTCAAACTCCGCGCCGCTGCCCGCTCGCGTCCTTCCGTCGCGGGCCGCCATGCGCTAGAATCGCAGCCGTCGGCCCCTCGCCCCCTGACAGGCCGTCCCAGTCGGCCCAAGGAGATGCACGGATGCCTGCAAAGCCCTGGCGCCCGCACTCGCTCGTCCTGCTGACGCTGGTCTGGGCCACCGGCGCGCTGGCCGTGGAGCCGGCCGACGCGCTCAGCGACCACATGGTGCTCCAGCGCGACAAGCCCGCGCCCATCTGGGGCACGGCGAGGGCGGGCGAGACGATCGCCGTCCGCTTCGCCGGCCAGACGAAGACGGCCGCCGCCGACAAGGCAGGACGATGGCTGGTCCGGCTCGACCCGCTCAAGGCCAGCACCACGCCGCGGGAGCTGACCGTCAAGACCGCGTCGGGCACGGTGACGTTCCGCGACGTGCTGGTCGGCGACGTGTGGATCTGCGGCGGGCAGTCGAACATGGGCCGCGACGTCAACCGATCGTGGCGGCCCCCGGACCAACGGCTGGCCTACCCCCACATCCGCTTTCTGCCGGTGCGCAGCCGCGGCAGCAAGTACCCGCAGACGAAGCTCGTGCCCCCGCCGCCGCCGACATCACGGCGAGGGGAGCGCGTCACCGAGTCGAACCAGTGGCACGTCTGCACCGATGAGACCACGCCGGAATGCTGCGCCGTAGGCTTCTTCTTCGCCGAGCGCATCTACAAGGAAACCGGCATCCCGCAGGGACTGCTCTGGAATGCGTGGGCAGGGAGCACGGCGCGGGAGTGGATCCCGCAGCCCGGCTGGTCGCTGCGGCCCGAGCTGGGCGAGACGGCCCGCCTGGTCGATTCGTGGTATCCCAGCACGCCGACCGGCCGCGCGGCGTACCGGCAGGCGCTCGACGAGATCGACACCTGGCGCAAGAAGGCGGAGGAGGCCGTCGAGCAGGGACACCCATTCCCGTTCCCGCAGCCCAAGCTGCCGGAGCCCGATGACGCGCAGGGACGCGGGCGGGGCACGACCATCCTCTACAACGGCCGGGTCCACCCGCTCGTGCCGTACGCGATCGCGGGCATCCTGTGGTACCAGGGCGAATCCGACTATGCCAACCGAGGCTACGTGCCCCAGATCGAGGCCATGGCCGAGTCGTGGCGCACGCTCTTCGCCGCGCCCGGCGAGCAGCCGACCGACCTGCCCTTCTACTTCGTGCAGATGCAGCGCTGCGGGTCCTACATGAGCCCCCAGATCCGCGACCAGCAGTTCCAGAGCTACTTCACCATCCCCAACGCCGGGATGG
>CBFDBL010000672.1:0-3720 GCA_965603035.1 uncultured bacterium | reverse complement strand
CGCCCAGGGGGCCGCCGGCCCGACGGCCCCGAAGAGCACGGGCGCTCGCGGCGCGGCGACGCCGAAGCACGACCCCCCGTCGCCCGCCCGCGTGCCCGCGGCGCCCGGCGCGGCGTCGGCGCTCGTGCGGCGCCCGTCCCTGTCGGCCGCCGACGTGCTCTACCGCCTGGGCCGCTACGGCCAGGCGCGGACCGTCTACGAGGCGGCGCTGGCGAGGAAGGGCCTGGGGAAGGACGACCAGATCTGGGCGGCGCTCCAGGCCGGGGTCTGCTGCCGGCGCCTGGGCGACCACGACGCCGCCATCCACCATTTCCAGGCGGTCATCGCCGCCTACCCCGATCACCCCTGGTGCACCGGCCACGTGGCGTGGGCCCTGCGGGCCGCGCAGTGGGAGAAGCGCTGGGCACGTCTCGAGCTCAAGGCCGCCCGGGGCGGCGGCCGCAACACAGGAGAGTGAGCGATGGCACAGATGGAGACGGGGGCGGAGCTGGCCGAGCAGCTCATCGACGGCTACGCCATGGAGGCCGGCATCTACGAGCGGCTGCTCGAGTTGAGCCGGCGGCAGGGCGAGCTGCTCGCCGAGTCGGGCGACGTGGACGCCTGCGCCGGGCTCTTCGAGCTCAAGGACCGCCTGCTCCAGGCCCTGGCCGAGATCGAGGAGAGCATCGAGCCGCTCAAGCGCCGCTGGTGGACCGAGCACGCCGAGCCCATGGCCCGCGAGCGCCTCAACACCCAGCTCGACCACATCCTCGCGACCATCGAGGCCCTCATGGAGCAGGAGCACCGCAACGAGCAGCTCCTCCTCCAGTGCACCCGCGAGGTCGAGGCCGACCTCGGCCACGTCCGCCGCGGCAGCGCCATGCACCAGGCGCAGGCAGGCCCCGACCCCGTGCCGCGCTTCATGGACATCAGCCGCTAGTGCCCCTCCCGCGTCGCGTGGCGACCGAGCCCGTGGAACGGAGTCCGTCACCGTGCCAATGCTGGGCCCCACAGGGCAGACGAGCCCGAACATCGGCGACCTGACCGTCGCCTTCCACACCCTCGACCGCTCGTCGCGGCGGCTCGAGGAGGCCTACCGCCGGCTGCTCGAGCGGGTGCAGGCCGTTGACCGGGAGCTGGTCGCGACCAACGAGCGGCTGGCGCGCAAGGTGGAGGAGCTCGACAGCCTGACGCGCCTGCTCAACGACATCCTGGGCACGATGCACAGCGGCGTGGTGGCCGTGGACGCCGCCGGGCGGATCACCGCGTTCAACCAGGCCGCCGAGCGGGTGCTCGGGGCCGCGGCCAGCGCGGTGGCAGGCCAGCCCCACGGCGCCGCCTTCCGCAACGCCGACGGCTCGCCGTCGCCCCTGGCCCTGACGCTGCGCACGGGCGAGCCCATCGAGGGGTTCGAGCGCGAGGTGGTCACGCGCGCCGGCGCCCGCCTGTGCCTGAGCTCGCGGGTCGCGCCGATCCGCGGCGCGGGCGGGCGGCTGGTCGGCGCCGTGGAGATCTTCAGCGACCTCACCGAGTTCCGCGAGCTCCAGGAGCGGCTCGACCGCGCCGACAAGCTGGCCGCGCTCGGCCAGATGACGGCCCAGGTGGCCCACGAGATCCGCAACCCCCTCAACAGCATCGAGGGCTTCGCCTCGCTGCTCGTGCGCGACCTCGACGCCGCCGACCGCCGCCACGGCTTCGCCGGCCACATCGTGACGAGCGCACGCAGCCTCAACCAGATCGTCACGAACATGCTCGACTTCTCCCAGCCCTTCGCCGTCCAGTCCCGCCCCGTCTCGCTCCGAGCCATCGTCGAGGAGGCGCTCGCCTTCGTCGCCGAGGACGCCCGGCGCCTCGGCACCGCCCCCCTCGACCTCCACACCGCGCTCGACCCCGACGCCGACGCCATCGAGGCCGACCCCGACCTGCTGCGCCAGGCACTGCTCAACCTGCTCTCGAACGCCGTCCAGGCCATGCCCGAGGGCGGGGCACTGCGTCTGGCCGTCGCGAGGGCGAACGGCGAGGGCCCCCCCGCGACGGACCCCAGCGGGCGGAGGGCCGACGGGGTGGAGATCCGCGTCGAGGACACGGGCCCTGGGATCCCCGAGGAGATCCGCGACAGGGTGCTCGACCCGTTCTTCACGACGAAGAGCAAGGGCACGGGTCTGGGGCTGGCGATCGTGCAGAAGATCGCGCGCCGCCACGGCGGGCACCTGGCGATTGAGAGCGAGGAGGGCCGCGGCACGACCGTGGCACTGTGGCTGCCGCGCCAGAGCACCGAGGACCGGGCGCCAGGGGGCGAGCGGGCCCAGCCCCCCGCGCCCTCGGCCCGCCAGGGATAGAAGGGACATACATGGCTATCGAGCGAGTGCTGGTCGCCGACGACGACGCGCCCACGCGGGAGCTGCTCTTCGAGATCCTGACCCGCCACGGCTGCGAGGTGCTCCTGGCAGCCGACGGCGCGCAGGCGGTGAAGCACCTCGAGCGCGAGGAGCTCGACCTGGTGCTCACCGACGTGCGGATGCCGGGGCTGGGCGGGATGGACGTGCTGCACCAGGCGCACGAGGTGAACCGCGATGCGCCGGTGATCCTGATGACGGCCTACGGCACCATCGAGAGCGCGGTCGAGGCGATGAAGGCCGGCGCCTTCGACTACGTGGTCAAGCCGGTCAACCCCGACCGCCTCGACCTCCTGCTCCAGCGCGTGGGCGAGTGGCACAGCCTCGTGCGGGAGAACCGCTACCTGCGCTCGCAGCTCGCCGGGCACGAGGTGGCCGACGAGCTGGTGGGCCGCCACCCGCGGCTCGCGGAGATCATCGCGACGGTGCGGAAGGTGGCCCAGAGCAAGGCCACGCTGCTCATCCAGGGCGAGAGCGGGACGGGCAAGGAGCTCATCGCCCGCCTGGCCCACTACTCGAGCCCGCGCGGCGACGGCGCCTTCATCAAGGTCAACTGCGCGGCGCTCAGCGAGACGCTGCTCGAGAGCGAGCTGTTCGGCCACGAGCGCGGCGCCTTCACGGGCGCCATCTCGCGCCGCGAGGGGCGCTTCGAGCTGGCCCACGGCGGCACGCTCCTGCTCGACGAGATCTCCGAGATCCCGCCCCCGCTCCAGGCCAAGCTCCTGCGGGCCATCGAGGAGGAGGAGTTCGAGCGCGTCGGCGGCACCCGCACCATCAAGGTGGACGTGCGCCTGCTGTGCACCACGAACCGCGACCTCGAGCGCGAGGTGGCCGAGGGGCGCTTCCGCGACGATCTCTACTACCGCCTCAACGTCGTGCCCGTCGTGCTGCCCCCCCTGCGCGAGCGCCGCGAGGACATCCCGCTGCTCGTCGGCTACTTCCTCAAGCGCTTCGCCCGCGAGTGTGCCTCACCCGCGCGCAGGGTGAGCAGGGAGGCCATGCGGCTGCTCAAGCAGGCGCTCTGGCCGGGGAACGTGCGCGAGCTGCGCAACGCCATCCAGCGCGCCGTCGTGCTCGCCCCGGGCGAGGAGATCGGCCCCGAGGGCCTGGCGCCCAGCCTCGCCCCGCCCAGGCCCCGCCGGGCCGGCGGCGGCATCGTCGTCGGGCAGTCCATCGACGAGATGGAGCGGGAGCTGATCCTCAAGACCCTCGACAGCACGGGCTGGAACAAGACGGAGGCCGCGCGCATCCTCCAGGTCACCCCGCGCACCCTCCGCAACAAGCTCGGCCGATACCGCCAGGACGGGCTGCTCGACGGCGGCGACGTCGGCCGCCCCCAGGCCAA
>CBFDBL010000671.1:0-3731 GCA_965603035.1 uncultured bacterium | reverse complement strand
CTCCGTGCGCCCCATCCTCGACGTATCCATGGGGATGCGCCTGCGGAGAGCCGCGTGTGCGTCCTTGCCTGTGACGAGACTCGACTCGGTGGTCACGGACAGCGTGCGAGGGGACGAGGGCGTTCGAGTGTGCCCTATCCTGTGGCTTCTCCTCGACTTGGGAAGGCCGCGACGGAATCTGGTGAGAAATGCGGGTTGGGGCCGAGGCGGGCCGCATGGCGGCGGTCGCGTGTTGCCGAACTGCAACATCCGGCGACGATCCAGGCGATCGGGCCGGCCGGGCGTCGCAAGAGGAAGAGGCATATGTACTGTGTCTGCAAGCAGGTAGGTAGAAACCGAGGAAGGGCTCGGCGCGGCACGCGTGTGGAACGGTACTTGCTGCGCGCTGAGAGGCTACGGGCTGGGGGCCTCGCTTTCGACTGCAACCTTGGCGCAAAGGAGGTCGGACATGCGTCGCTCGGTATGGATGGTGGTGACGGTGGTCGCGGCCGTGGCTCTGGCTGTGCCTGCTCGGGGCAGCGTGGTGGCCCACTGGAGCTTCGGTGAGGGCGACGGCTCGACGGCCAACAGCTCGGTCGGCGGGTATGCAGGCACGCTGGTCAACTTCCCGGACACGGGCGCCGGCACCGGCGACACGCCCTGGACGGCCGGCTGGTCGAGCGACGGACGGCTGAACTTCAGTAGCATGAGCGGCCAGCGCGGCGGGGCGCGGGTCGAGACGGACTTCCCGCTGGACTCGCTGATCGGCACGAGCTTCACCGTCGAGCTCACGGGCACGCACAACGACGCGGGTCAGAGCTGGAGCCCGGCGATCGGGCAGAGCGGGGGCTGCCGCTTCCTCCTCGGGAAGCAGTCGGGCGCCGAGCAGCTCCACTACAACTTCGACGGCATCGGCAGCCGGAGCGGCTCGACGACGACCCTGGCCGACGGCGGGATGCACCACTACGCCGCCGTGTTCGACGACGTGGCCGACGAGGTGCGGCTCTACGTCGAGTACCGGCAGGTCGGCACCCAGACGGGCCGCACGGGCACGCTGACCGACCGGGGCACGCTGTGGCTGGGCAGGGTGGCGCACAACCCGGGGAATGAGTACTGGAACGGCTACGTGAGCTTCATGCGGATCACGGGCGGCGCGCTGGAGCCCGAGGAGTTCCACGTCATCCCGGAGCCTGCGACGCTGGCTCTGGTGGGCCTCGGCGGCCTGGCGGCGTGGGCGCGGCGGCGCCGCCGGCGCTGAGGGCGGACGCGACCGCGGCGGGCGCCGCCCGCGCCACTGGGCGGCGCCCGCCTTCGCGCTTGATTCTCCGCGCCGGATCGCTATAATCCCCCCTGTCCCCATTCCCGAGCGGCTGACGCGATGCCGCCTGCCCGTCCGCCGCCCGCACGCGGTCTTAGGGGGGCTCGTCAAGCCATGGCGCCCAAGCGACGACGACAGGACGACTACGTCAACCCGCTGGTCTCGCGCTACGCGAGCCGCGAGATGAGCGCGGCCTTCTCGCCCCAGCGCAAGCACGCGACCTGGCGGCGCCTGTGGCTCGCGCTCGCCGAGGCCGAGCAGCAGCTCGGGCTGCCCGTCACCGACGTGCAGCTCGCCCAGATGCGCGCGCACCTCGACGACATCGACTTCGCGGCCGTCGCGCGCTACGAGAAGCGCCTGCGCCACGACGTCATGGCACACGTCCACGCCTTCGGCGACCAGTGCCCCGCCGCGCGGCCCATCCTGCACCTCGGCGCCACGAGCTGCTTCGTCGGCGATAACGCCGACCTCATCCAGACGCGCGACGCGCTCGCCATCCTCCGCACCAAGCTGGTCAACCTCATCGACGCGCTCGCCGACTTCGCCGACCGACACCGCGACCGCGTGACCCTCGGCTTCACACACTACCAGCCCGCGCAGCCGACGACCGTCGGCAAGCGCGCCTGCCTGTGGCTCTACGACGTCGTGCTCGACTACCAGGAGATCGTCCGCCTGGTCGGCTGGCTGCCCTTCCGCAGCGTCAAGGGCACCACCGGCACCCAGGACAGCTTCCTGGAGCTCTTCGACGGGAGCCACGCGAAGGTCCGCAAGCTCGAGCGGCTCGTGGCGCGGAAGATGGGCTTCCGGCGCCTCGTGCCGGTGAGCGGTCAGACCTACACTCGGAAGCTCGACGCGATGGTGGTGGGCGCGGTGGCGGGCATCGCGCAGAGCGCGCACAAGATGGCCAACGATGTGCGGCTGCTGAGCAACCTGCGCGAGCTCGAGGAGCCCTTCGGCACGCGGCAGATCGGCTCGTCGGCGATGCCGCACAAGCGCAACCCGATGCGCTCGGAGCGCATCTGCTCGCTCGCTCGCCACGTGCTCGCCGTCGCCCAGGCCCTGCCGCTCACGGTCGCCACCCAGTGGCTCGAGCGGACGCTCGACGACTCGGCGGGCCGTCGGCTCGCCATCCCCGAGGCGTTCCTCGGCGCCGACGCGGTGCTGCTGATCGCGACCAACGTCGCCCGCGGCCTGGTCGTCCACCCCGAGGTCATCGCCGCCAGGCTCCGCCAGGAGGCGCCCTTCCTCGCCACCGAGCGCGTGCTGATGGCCGCCGTGAAGGCCGGCGGCGACCGCCAGGCGCTCCACGAGCGCCTGCGACGCCACGCCGTCGCCGCTCGCGAGCGCATGAACCAGGGCCGCGACAACGACCTCGCCGACCGACTCCGCGGCGACACGGCCTTCGCGCACGTCGCCGACCGCATCGACGAGCTGCTCGACCCCGAGCGCCTCGCGGGCCGGGCGCCGCAGCAGGTCGCCGAGTTCCTCCGCTCCGTCGTCCGGCCCATCCTCGAGCGCGAGGCCGAGCTGCTCGGCATCGACAGCTCTCTGAGCGTCTAGACCCTCGAAGGACACCCTCACGATGAGACCCGCCCCCGCCCTCCTGCTCGCGGCGCTCGCCGTTGCCCGCGTCGCCCTCCCAGGCGAGCCCGCGCCCGCCGCCAAGCCGACCACTGCCACCGCGGCCAAGCCTGCCAAGCCGACCACCGCCACCGAGCCCACCAAGCCCGGCGACCCCGTCCACCTGTGGGCCGACCGCGTCCGCTACCTCCACCAGCAGCACCGCGCGCTCGCCAAGGGCAACGTCACCATCATCCAGCGCGACCTGCGCATCGACTGCGACGAGATCGTCGCCATCCTCCAGCCTGGCACCAACACCTTCCGCAACGTCACCGCGACCGGCAACGTCCGCATCCACACCGTCAAGCCGCTCACCGCCCGGCCCGACGAGCGCCCCAAGCTCGTCCCCGTCGAGGGCGGCCGCACCGCCACCTGCCAGACCGCCGAGTACGACCCCGTCAAGGACATCGTGGTCCTCACCGGCACCGACCGCCAGCAGCCGGTCGTCCAGCTCGGCAGCGACCGCGTCCGGGGCAACCTCATCACCTTCGACCGCAAGAAGAACATGGTGGTGGTCGAGGGCGACACGAAGATCACCGCCCTCATCCCCGAGAGCGCCGCACGCCCCCCCACCAAGCCCCCCACCCCGCCCGCCACCAGCCAGCCGCCCAAGTAGGGCGGCCATTGGCGATTTGCGATTGCCGATTTGCGATTGGGCAGGCGCGGCCGGGCCTAGGCGAGGTCGGCTGGGCTTCCAGTCGAAGAGCAAAGACACGCCCAAGCTCTCGCTTGAGCGTGGCACCCGGAGTACCTACGGACACCGTGGGTGCCACGCTCAAACTTGTTTGGGCGTGCGGCTCCGTCTGGCAGCACG
>CBFDBL010000670.1:0-3738 GCA_965603035.1 uncultured bacterium | reverse complement strand
CCGGAGCGGGCACCAGCGCCGGCTCCCCGGAACCGGGAACCCGCACCCCGGAACCACCTTTTTCGCCATAAGTCCTTGAGTCCCCGCCGCCGGGCCGCTTGTGACAAAAAAATCGCCGCGCACCGGGAGGGGGGCTTCGCATTGTAGGTATGGAGGGGGCTCGCGCCCACGCGTGGGAGGGGTTCCAGGTTCCAGGGGGGCATTGTGGTTGTCTGGAGGGGAGGGCGAGGCTTCTGCCGAGCCGCGACGCAGGGCAGGCCCGACGGCTCGGCTGGAGCCTCGCCCTCCCCGTCCGCGCTGATCTTCGCTCACATCTGCGGGCCGGCCCCGGGTCGCTCGCTCCGCGAGAAGGCAAAGGGGTGTCGAGCCACCGCACGCCACAGGCCCCGATGGGAGAGTGTAGGGGCAGGCCTGTGTGTCTGCCCCGGAGGGGGTACCGCTCTCTGGGCACACACGTCGGTGTGCCCCTACACTCCCGACGGCGGAGCTTTGGAGTGCGGCGGCTCGACGCCGCTTTGGCTGCCAGCGGAGCGGTCACACGCTCCGTTGGCCCACTCCCGAGGACGGTTCCGGGAGATCCGGGCAAGGTTCAGCCTTCGTCATGAGGTCCGCAGACATCTGGAGGTTTGAGGATGTCTTGCCACGGCAGTTCCGCGCGATCGTTCACCAGGGTCTGCACGAAGTGCGGACGGGAGAAGCACTGGATGGAGTTCTATCTCGACTACGGCAGAGGCCGCCGCCGGCCGTGGTGCAAGGCGTGCACGAGCAAGTACTTCCGGCGGTATTACGCCGAGAATGCCCCGCGGTGCCGCGCGCGCAAGCGCGCACGCAGGGCCGCGGACCTGGAGCGCCAGCGCGAGCTCGAGCGGGAGCAGCGCCGCCGCTACGACGAGCGCCACCCCCGCCGCAGGGCCGTCCGCGCGGCGTCCTACTACCTGTGGAAGCTGGGCCTGCTGGCCGTGGACGACCGGTGCGAGGACTGCGGCAGCCCGGACTTCGAGCTGCACCATCCCGACTACAGCAACCCGTTCCGCGTCGTGCCGCTGTGCCGCCGCTGCCACATGGCCCGGCATTTCGCCGAGTGGCGCCGCACCGGCGGCGGGCCGGTCAAGTATCCCGAGGAATACCCCGAGATGGGGGAGGACACCCTCCCTCTCCCCTCGGGAGAGGGCAGGGGTGAGGGCGATCGAGGGAACGGCCGCGACGGGAGAGTGTTTCCCCGGTTTCCCCTCACACCGCCCCTCTCCCATGGGGAGAGGGAGCCAGAGACGAGAAGTCGAATGTCGAACGGTGAATGTCGAATGCCGAAGGTAGAGGAGGCGTCCGGCCCGCGAGACGGGGTCTGCTATGGACTGCGGTGGCTCGACACCGCTTTCAGGTCTCGCGGAGCGAGCGGCACGGGGCAAGATCGTTCGGAGTCCTCGCCTTCAGGCGAGAGCCCGGTGTCCGCGCGGTCACCGGTCTACGGCCTGAAGGCCGCACTGCAAACGGCCCGCGGCGCGGGTCGGTCATTCGACATTCGACATTCCGCCCTGTGCGGGGCTGAGAGGACGCGGCGGAGGGCGCAATCGCAAATCGGCCAGGGCGCGTCAGGCGCCCTGCGCCAACCGCCTGAGGATGTCCCAGAAGGCGCCGCGGGCGCCGGCGCGGATGGCGGCGCAGAGCACCGAGTTGTCGTTGTAGTTGTAGTTGGCGACCGAGAGCTCGCTGGTGGGGAAGAGGAAGCGGGGCTCGGCGTCGATGAGGGTGCGGATATAGCCGTCGACGTCGTCGCCGAGCGCGTGCTCGCGGAAGTAGACGGGGCGGAGCAGGTCGGGGTTGTCGGCGAGGCCGGTGATGCTGGGGTTGTCGGGCACGAGCTTGCCCTGGCGGCGGAGGGCCTCGACGAGCGGGGTGCCGGGGTAGAGGCGGATGCCGAGGCTGGTCCCGACGCGATGGGACTCGATCTCGCGCATCAGGTCGATGACCTGTCGGATCGTGTCGCGGGTCTCGCCGGGGCCGCCGAGCAGCAGGTCGCACATGAAGACGAGGCCGTGCGCGTGGCAGGCGGCAGCGGTGCGGCGGATGTCGTCGGCGGTGTGATGGCGGCCGAGCGCGGCGATCATCCTGGGGTCGACGTGATCCGTCGTGAAGTCCACGCCCACGCAGCCCGCGCGGCGCATCGCCGCGGCGAGTGCATCGTCGAAGAGCTCGGGCACGGCGTAGGCGTACCAGCGGATGCGCTCGCCGAGGCCGCGGGCCGCGATGGCCTCGCAGACGGCGACGGCGTGGGCGTAGGGGACGTTGAACTCGGCGTCGCAGGTGTGGAAGACGTCGATGCCGCGGGCGGCCAGGCCCTCGAGCTCGTCGGCGACCTGCTCGGGCGTGCGGGCCACGACGCGGGTGCCCTTGGCGACGGGGTCGGCGCAGTAGGCGCACTGCTGGGGGCAGCCGCGCTTGGTCTCGAAGCCGACCTGGCCGCCCTCGCGCAGGTAGCGCGCGTTGTCGGCCACGTCGCGCCGCCACGCCGGCATCGCCGCCAGGTCGTGGCGGAACGGCGGGTTCTCGACGACAAGCTCCCCGTCGCGTCGCACCAGCAGCCCGGGCACGGCGTGCGGCTCGCGCCCCTCCGCCACGCAGCGGGCCAGCCGCGCCAGCGGCTCCTCGCCCTCGCCGCGGACGGCGTAGGGCACGTCGCAGAAGTCGGCCGCGGCGCGGGCGAAGATCGAGAAGCCGCAGCCGCCCAGCACCACCGGCGCGTCCGTCCCCGCCCGAAGCCGGTCCACCAAGGCCTTCGTCCGCGCCAGGCAGAAGTCCCGGCTCGCACCGAACGAGTCATCGACGTTTCGCACGCTCACGGCCACGAGCAGCCACTCGCGCCGCATCGCCACGTCGATGGCCGCCTCGGGCGAGTCGGCGAACGCCAGGTCGAGCAGCTCGGCCTCGAGGCCCGCCTCGCGCAGGTGCTGGCCGATATGGTCGAGCCCCACCGGCGTCACCGGTGGGCGCATCAGGTTCGGGTTCACCAGCAGGGCGGGCCGCATGGCGAGAGGATACCCCAGGCGCCGCCCCGATGCAAAGGCCCCGGCGCGGCCTTCGCGAAGGCGCCAGCGCCTCGGTCGGCAGCAGTCCGCGGCCCTCGGGGCTCGCGCCGAGGAGCCGGAGCCGGCCGGCCCCCGCCGGCGCGCAAGCGTCCCGCTACACTACCTGCCTGTACGGGGCTGACAGAGCCCTTCCTGGCCAAATCTCGGATCGAGGCATCCTGGGTCGCGCAAGGCCTCTGGAAGGGCAGGAAGGGGCCTTTACGCGTGTCGGATCTTCCGGACTCCTAAGTCTCCATCCTGTCAGCCCTTACGAGGTGCCCTCCCGGCCGCGCAGGCGACCCGGCGCCCGCGCACGCACACCGGCGACCGGCACTTGGCGTTGGCTCCGCGCGCCCCGCGGGAGCGGAACGGAGGACACGGCATCGCCCGCCTCCGCCCGGGGCAGGCTGGACGGTCAGAATGATGCCACACTTTCGGAAGTGTGGCATCATTGCGCAGGTGCACGAGCCCGTGCGCGGTGCCGTGCGGCGGGCTCTGGGGGAACCGCCGACAAGCTCCGCGCAGGCGACCCGGTGCCGGCGCACGCACACCGGCGACCAACGGTTGGCAGCGGCTCGCCTTACCCCGTGGGAGCAGCACGGAGGACACGGCATCGCCCGGCTCCGCCCGGGGCAGGCTGGACGGTCAGAATGATGCCACACTTTCGGAAGTGTGG
>CBFDBL010000669.1:0-3739 GCA_965603035.1 uncultured bacterium | reverse complement strand
GGGCCGCCCGCCTGTGAGGCCGCCGACGAGCACGCGCACGAGGTCGGGGCGCTTGTGGCGCTGGAGGAGGCGGAAGTTGGAGCCGAGGCCCTGCTGCGTGCACGCCTTGGCCAGCGCGTCGCTCGGGCTACAGAAACTGGAGATGAGGGCGCCTCGGGGCAGGTACCGCGCGTAGGCAGGCGAGTAGAAGCTGGCGGACGCGGCGATGAAGAAGAAGCGGGCGGTGCGGTCGGTCGCGATGACCGAGCCCTTGCCGAGGTCGTGCTGGCGCCAGTCGCGGGGGACGGCGAGACCGCCCCAGCCGCCGGCGAGCGGGCGCTGGACCAACTGCACGGGCCGAGCGGTCTGCGCCGCGCCGGGCTCGGTGGGGCCGTGGCGGGCGATGCGCATGTTCGCCAGGGTCTGGAGCAGCGTGGGCGCCCACTGGCGGAGCTGCCCCTGCGGTGCGTCGATCCGCTGGCTGAGCATCGTGCCGTCGCCGCCCGAGATGAGGGCCCGGAACTCCTTCGGGCGGTTCTGGGCGTCGGTGTAGGTGCCCTCGAAGGTGTAGATGGTCTTGTGGCCCTGCTGGCGCTTGCGGGCGCGCGGGCTCAGGCGGAAGTTGCGGCTCTGCTGAGCCATGCTCGTGATGATGGTTCGCGCGAGGGCCTGGACGTTCCGGCCCGTCGGGCTGACGCCGAAGGCCATCGACGACTGGCAGTAGCCCTGCGGGTGCGCGACCGTGCACTGCCACCAGGCCGGCCGCTGCCGCATCCCCTCCTGCACGACCCAGCCCCGAGGCTTGACGACCGTGAAGGCGAAGTGCCGCGAGACGTGGCGCTCCCACTGACCGGGGTTCGCCGCCGCCGCGCCTGCCAGCGCCGCCCACCACGCGCCAAGAGCCACGACCAGCATCCGCCATCCGTTCCCTCTCATCGCTCTGTCCTCCGAACTCGGGTCAACTCGGCTTCCAGTCCCACGCCGCAGATTCGCGTCCATCTCCTGTCTCCTTTCGCTCCCCTGGTTTCTGGTCAACGTTCTCATCTCGTCGCTCCTGCCTTGTGCTAGAGCAAAGGCCGTGCCACAGGGGCGGAGGGATTCTGCCGAACGTGGCTCGTTTCGCTGTAAGTATTGTGATGGCTATGCGTTAGGGTTGGCATCAAGCGCGGCGGGGGCATTCCTCGGGGCCCCGTGCATGGCGACGGCCCGGGCGGGCTGTGGCCTCCGCCCACGGTCGTGGCGTGGGCGAAAGCCACGGTCGCGCTTTGGCGGGGGCGTGGCGGGGGAGGGTCAGCCCGAGAGGCCGTAGGCCTTGATCTTGTCGTAGAGGGTCGTGCGGTCGATGCCGAGCAGGCGGGCCGCCTCGCTCTTGTTGCCGCGGGCGACGAGCAGTGCCTGCTGCACCGCCTTCTTCTCGGTCTCGCGGAGGCTGAGGGTCGGCTCGTCCTCCTCGGCGGGCACCCCGGCACGGCGGAGCAGGAAGGCGAGGTCGTCGTCGCCGATCTCGTCGCCCTCGGCCATGATGGCGGCGCGCTCGATCGCGTTGCGGAGCTCCCGCACGTTGCCCGGCCACGGGTAGGCGCGGAGCAGTGCGAGCGCGTCGGCGGTCAGGCGGGCCGCGCGGGTCGGGCGCTGCGAGCGGAGCCGGCCGAGGAACTCCTCGGCCAGGGCCTCGACGTCGTCGAGCCGCTCGCGCAGCGGCGGCAGCTCGAAGGCGAGCACGTTGAGCCTGTGGAAGAGGTCGGAGCGGAACCGGCCCTCCTGCACGTCGGCCTCCAGGTCGTGGTTCGTCGCGGCGATGAGCCGCACGCCGACGGTCAGCACGTCGTCGCTGCCGACCGGCTGCACCTCGCCGCTCTCGAGCACCCGCAGCAGCTTGGCCTGGACGGCGAGCGGGAGCTCGGCGATCTCGTCGAGGAAGATCGTCCCGCCATCCGCCGTGCGGAAGCGCCCGGCGCGATCCTCATCCGCGCCCGTGAAGGCGCCCTTGCGGTGGCCGAACAGCTCGCTCTCGACCATCGTCGGCGGCAGCGCCGCGCAGTTGACCGGCACGAACCGGCGGTCGGCCCGCGGCGACAGGCGGTGCAGCTCGCGCGCCACCACCTCCTTGCCCGTGCCCGTCTCGCCCTCGAGCAGGACCGTCGCCTCGCTCGCGGCCGCCCGCGACAGCTCGTCGTGGAAGGCGCCCGTCGCCAGCGAGCCGCGCAGCGCGCTGTCCGCCTCCGTCTCCGAGCGGATGTGCTCGAGGTCGGCCCGCAGCGCCTGGTACTCGGCCAGCAGTCGCGCGAAGGCCTCCTGCGAGGGCCGCGCGAAGTCACCAGGGCCCTGGCAGACCGTCTCGCCCGACAGGCCGCGCTCCGCGCGCTCGCCCTCGTCGGCCTCGAAGATGAACAGCGAGTTCCCGCACCGGATGATGTCGCCGTGCCGCAGGACGACCGCCTCGCGCACCCGCCGCCCGTTGAGGTACGTGCCGTTGCGGCTCCCGAGGTCGTGCAGCTCGCACTCGCCGGCCTCGGCGTGCTCGATCCGGGCGTGGCCCTGGCGCGAGACCCACGGGTCCAGCACGCAGATGTCGTGCCCCTCGCCGCGCCCGATCGTCAGGCTGCCGTGCGTCGCCAGCGATGCGCGGTAGATGGCTATGAGGTCGGCCACGGTCTCCTCCTCGGTCGGCCCGGCACATCCTAGCGGGCCTCCGCGCACCTGTCAACACCGCGCCCCGCGCGAAGCGTGCGGCCGGAAGCCCCAGCAGGGCATCGCGGCCTACGAGGCCAAGCACGGGGCGTGACGCGCGCGCCAGGCGCGGCCCTGCCCGCACTGGACGGGCGCCAGGCGGGCAGAGCGGAGGCCGAGGTCGCCGCGCGCGGGACGTCAGGCCTCGTAGCCGAGCTCCCAGCCCTTGCGCGGCGTGCGCTTGAGGAACGTGTTGGCGCGGTCGCTGTTGGTGAAGCGGCCTTTGGCCATGTCGTAGACGAGCTTCTGGCCGGCGCAGCGCAGCGCGACGGTGCCGAGCAGGACGATCTCGGTGAGGCCCACCGAGTAGGCGAAGTTCGAGCACGGGGCTGGGGCGGTCGAGTCCTTGCAGGCGCGGAGGAAGTCGCCGGTGTGGCCGGGCACGCGGGGGAGGGACTTCGCGACGTCGGCGCCCTGGCGCAGCTCGTCGGGGAACAGCCTCGGGCTCTGGCAGTGGCTGCCCGACTGCATGAGGCCTTTGGTGCCGTAGTAGTAGGTGCCTTGGGTGATCTGCTTGGTCTTCGGGCCGATGGCCTCGGGCCGCGGCGGCCTGTGCTTGCCGCCGCCGTTCCACCAGGTCATCGCGATCGGCGGCAGAGCGCCGCGCGCCGGGAAGCGGTAAACGATGCGCGCCTGCGGGCTGTAGCCCTCGGCGTTCACGCCGCCCTCCTCGGCCACCACCTCGATCGTCGCGGCCTCGGTCAGCTTCAGCGCCCACACCGCGCCGTCGATCGTGTGGCAGCCCATGTCCCCCAGCGACGCCGTCCCGAAGTCCAGCCACCCGCGCCACGAGAACGGGTGCAGCCCGTCGTGGTAGTCGCGGTAGGGCGCCGGCCCGAGCCAGCTCTGCCAGTCGAGCCCCTGGGGCACCGGCTTGCTCGCCGGCCGCTTGCTCGCGCCGAACGTGCGGTTCGACACGCAGTGGAGCTTCGTCACCGTGCCGATGGTCCCCGCGCGGATGTACTCGACGATCCGGCGGATCGACTCGCCCGAGTGTCCCTGCTGTCCCATTTGCGTGGGGAGCTTCCTG
>CBFDBL010000668.1:0-3752 GCA_965603035.1 uncultured bacterium | reverse complement strand
CGAGGACGGGCCGCACGGAGGACGCGGCCTGGGGCGGAAGGCGGCCGCTGGCGGCCAAAGCTGGTGAGAAATGCGGGCTAGAGCGGCTTCTTGATGGGGCGGAGGGTGACGGAGCGGAGGTTCATGAGGGCCGCCTTGCGCTTGTGGACGCGCACCTCGAGGGTGTGGCGGCCGCCTCGCGCGAGGGTGAGGGTGCCGATCGTCTCGGTGACGAAGGCGGTCCACCCCCCCGTCGCCCGGACGGTGCCGATCGCGCGCTGGTCGCCGACGATGACGGCGTACTGGTTGCCGTCGCACTGCTGTTCGCCGGCGACGGCGACGCGGATCTCGTAGGCGCCTGCCGCGGCCTCGAGGTCCCACGACACCCAGGCGTCGTCGCTGCTCCAGTAGCCGATGTTGTCCTTGCCTGCGCCTGTCTCGTATCGGGCGTTGCCGTGGATGGTGGCGTCGGCGGCCCGCAGGACGACGGGGCCTGGCGGCGGAGGCTTGCGGCGCTCGACGGCGATCTCGCGGCGGAGCGCGGCGACGGCGGCGCGGTTGGCCTCGTAGAAGGCCGTGATCGAGTAGTCCTTCTCCAGAAGGTCGAGATAGCCGATGGCCTTGCGCCATTCCCTCGCCTTCGCGGCGTCGCGCGCGCGGCTCAGGCAGGCCTGCGCGGCCGCCTCTCGCCGCTGCCTGTCCCCCCCAGCGGCCGACGTGGGGTGCCTGGCCGCGCGCGCGGGGGCGCGGCGCGCGCCGCCCCGACGCCGCGCGACGGCGATCCCCCCGACGACGGCCGCGACGACGCCGCAGGCGATGCAGCCGCCGAGGATCGCGCGCCACTTGCCGCCGCGCGGGGGCCGACGCCGCATCTTCACCCCCGAGCCGTTCGTCGTCCTCTTGCGCCGGCCGAGGCCGTCGGCCGGCGTGCGGGGGGCGGCGGGCGCACGCGCGACGGGGGTGCGCCGCGTGCTCGTCTGGAGTGCGCCGAGGGCGTTGAGCTCGTCGAGGAGCGCCTGGGCCGACGAGTGCCGTGCCGTGGGGTTCTTGCGGAGCAGGCGGTCGATGACGGCGGTGAACCGGCGGTCGACGCCAGGGGCCGCCTGGCCGAGCGCGGCCGGTGTGGCGTTGGCGTGCTTGCCGGTCAGCTCGGCGGCGCTGTCGCCCTCGATGGGCGGTCGGCCGGCGACGAGATGGTAGAAGGTCGCGCCGAGCGCGTAGAGATCGCTTCGCGAGGTGGGCCGGCCGCCCCAGGCCACCTCGGGCGCCGTGTAGAGCGGCAGAGGCGGCGTCGGGGCGGGCCGCATCGCCTCTCGCTCCGACGCGGTGAGCTTGGCGACGCCGAGGTCGGTCAGCCAGGCGTGGCCATCGGGGTCGAGGCGGATCGCCGACGGCTTGATGTCGCCGTGGACGAGCGCCCTGCCATGCCCCGCGGCGAGGCCCGCGACCACCTGCTTGAGGATCCCGAGCGCGCGGCTGCCGTCGAGCGACCCGCCGTCGCTCACCATGGCGTCGAGCCCCTTGCCTTCGACGTACTGCATCGCGACGTGGTGGACGCCCCCGGCCACGCCCACGGCGTACAGGGCCGCGACGTTGGGGTGCGAGAGCTTGGCGGCGGCGCGGGCCTCGGTATAGAAGCGGGTCAGGAAATCGCGGCTCGCGGCCAGTTCGCGCGGCAGGGTCTTGATGACGGCGAGGCGACCGGTCGCGCTCTGCCTCGCCTTGTAGACGACGCCCAGGCTGCCCTGGCCGACGGCTTCGAGGATCTCGAAGTCGCCCAGCGCGCGGCCGACCAGCGTCGGCTCCCCTGGCGCGCGGAGCCGCGTGCCGCAGCGGGAACACTCGGCCTCGCCACCGTGGGGGGCGAACTCAACCTGTGCGCCGCACTTCGGGCACTTCGCCAGACGTCTTGTCACGAGGCTTTCTCCACCCGCATCCTATGGCGCAGACCCTCTGGTGTCAAGACATCGGCGGCGGAACGAGCCCTGGCGCCGCCGTTGGCTTGAACCGGCCGGCGGCAGCCTCTATAGTGTGGCGCGGACGCACCGGACACCGCGCATCAGGAGCCGCCACGATGACCCCCTGGGTAGTCTTCCTTCTCGCCGCCGTTTCGACCGTCGTGCTGCTGCGCCCGAGTGAGGGGGCCGACGATGTTCCCTACGGCGTCGCCGACAAGCCCTGGAAGGCGGCCCTCGGCAACCACCGCGCCCGACTCCGCGTCAGCGAGAAGGCCGATGCGGTGTGGGCGCACATCCCCTGGCGGCGCCGCGACACCGAGCCGGAGAAGAAGGCCACCCTCGTCGTCGATGCCGCCACGGGCAGGCAGGTCGCGAACGTCGTGCGGCTGGACATCCGCCGCGAGTTCGGCGACCTCGTCTTCCAGCCCGCGACGGCGCCCGGCGACTACTACGTCTACTTCCTGCCCTACACCGTCAAGGGCCGCAGCTTCCCGCAGGTGACCTACGTCGCGCCGAAGGCGACCGCAGACAGGACGTGGATGCATCGCAACTGGCTTGCCGGGAAGCAACTGCCGCAGGCGCGGTGGCGGATGCTGCCGCGGGCCGAGGTGCTGGGGATCGAGGCCATCAGCGAGTTCCACCGCTTCGACCCGATGGAGGTCATCGCCACGGCCGAGGAGACGCGGTCGCTTCTCGCAAGGCACGCCGACAAGCCCTTCCTGCTCTTCCCCGAGGACCGCCGCTTCCCGATCCGGATGGCCGACGACCTGCCGCTGCGCTGGATCCGCCGCGGGCCGGCCGAGGCGCTCGAGGGCGAGGCGCAGCGCGACGAGTGGTACGCCTTCCAGATCGGCGTCCTCGCCGCGCGGCAGGCGCTGGAGGACGTGCAGGTCGCCTTCGCCGCTCTGCGGCCCGACGGGCGCGGCAAGGCCATCCCCGCCGCGGCCTTCCGCTGCATCAACCTCGGCGGCGTCGACTGGGCGGGACGGGCCTTCCGCAAGACCGTTTCCGTGCCCGAGGGCAAGGTGCAGGCCCTCTGGTGCGGCGTCCAGATTCCAGGGGATGCCGCGCCGGGCGCGTACCGCTCGACCGTGACCGTCTCGGCCAAGGGCGTCGCCGCGCAGCATACCACCCTCAATCTCACCGTCTCGCAGGAAGTGGCCGAGGCTCACGGCGACGGCGAGCTGTGGCGGCACGCGCGCCTGCGCTGGCTCGACTCGACCGTCGGCCTCGACGACGAGGTGGCGGCACCCTACACGCCGCTGCGGGTGCGGGGCCGCTCAGCGCGTTGCCTGGGCCGCGAGGTGCGCTTCGGCGACGCGGGCCTGCCCGAGAGCATCCGGTCCTTCTTCCCGATGACCGTGGACGCCGTCGATGCCGAGCCCCGCGAGGTCCTCGCTGCTCCGGTGACCTTCGTCGCCGAGACCGCCGACGGCCCCGTCGCCTGGGCGAGCAAGCGATCGAAGATGATCAAGCAAGCCAAGGGCGTGCTCGTCCGCGAGACCCAGAGCCAAGGCGGACCGCTCGCACTCGGTTGCAGGACGACGATGGAGTTCGACGGCTACATCAACGTCGAGCTGACCGTCAAGGCGACCGAGGCCGCCGACGCGAAGGACATCCGTCTCGAGATCCCGATCCGACGCGACGTCGCCCGCTACCTGATCGGCATGGGCAAGACCGGCGGCTATCGACCGAAGCAGTGGAAGTGGAAGTGGGACCCGAAGAAGCATCAGGACAGCCTGTGGGTCGGCGACGTGAACGCCGGGCTCCAGGTCAAGCTCAAGGGGCCGGACTACACGTGGCCGCTGGTCAACG
>CBFDBL010000667.1:0-3768 GCA_965603035.1 uncultured bacterium | reverse complement strand
GCGCCACCTGTGCGACTCGGTGGCCGTCATGTACCTCGGCCGCATCGTCGAGCGGGCGCCCGCCGACGCCCTCTTCGGCCAGCCCGCCCACCCCTACACGATCGCCCTGCTGTCGGCCGTCCCCGAGCCCGACCCCCGCGTGCGCGTGCGGCGCCTCGTGCTCCAGGGCGACGTGCCCTCCCCCCTGCACCCGCCGACCGGCTGCGCCTTCCACCCCCGCTGCCCCCTCGCCGCCGACGTCTGCCGCCGCCAGCGGCCCGAGCTCGTCGAGGCGGCCCCCGGCCACCTCGCCGCCTGCCACCGCATGCCTGCCGCCCGTCGGCTCGCCGCCTCGGCCCTCGCGCGCGACTCCTGAGAAGCGGCGCCCGGGGCCCTATACCCCTTGCGGGTCGGGCCGCGCCGGTGTAGAATCCCGGTGGTGGGAGAGGCGCTCGCCGGCACACTGGCAGGGGGCTGGTGCGATGCGAGAGGCCATCGCGCGGTACCGCGACCTGCTGGTCGCGCGGCTGACGGTGCTCGAGGAGGAGATCCGGGTCACCGAGGCGCTCTACAGGGAGGGGCACGGCGACTTCCGCTTCGTCACGCTCGAGAACGTCGCCCTCTTCGAGCGCCAGATCCACGGCATCGCGCGCCTGCGGCAGCGATTCCAGCGCATGGAGCTCGAGACGTTCGAGACCCTCGAGACATTCAAGGACGAGGTGCTCGGCCAGCTCGAGGCGCTGCGCCAGGCGTGCCCGATCCTGCGGCCCTCGCTCCGCATGGTCATGGAGTGCGTGCGCGGGCTCTAGCCGGCCGCGGCGGACGTGCCCTCGTCCCGCGGGCGCGAAAGACGGCTTTCTCGTTGACGTGCGAGCGCATTCGTGCGATGATAGACAGGACCAGGGTCTGGGAGCGCCGAGGAGGGTAGCGATGGGGCTCCTGAATCGCTTCCGCGAGTCGTCGGCGATCCGTTGCGTGCAGGGGACGCTCCAGGCGGCCAAGCCGCTGGAGGACGGCGTGGCCGCGCTGCGGCGGCTCAGCGCCATCGGCACCAGGCGCGCCATCCCCATCCTGCGCGACGCGCTGTTCAAGGACAACACGGCCCTCCAGATCCAGTCCGCCCGCGCGCTCGCCGCCATCCACAAGCGCCAGCCCGACATTCAGATCCTCGAGGCCCTCAACGGCGCCGTCCTCCACGAGCGCCAGTCGGCCCAGGCACGCCAGGCCGCCATCCAGTCCCTCGCCGAGGTCGTCGACGCCCGCCACTGCGGCAGCCTCATCGAGGTCCTCAAGAGCCACCGCAGCCCCGTCGACGTCCGCGCCGCAGCCCTTCGCGGCCTCAGGAAGCTCCACTACCCCGAGATCCTCGAGCGACTCGTCGAGTCCACCGCCTTCGGCAAGCGCCTCGACCCCCGCGGCGAGACCCGCCAGTGGGCCATCCGCGAGCTCGTCGCGCTCGACGACCGCGACAAGCTCACCAAGCTCTTCGAGATCATCCACGGCCGGCGCAAGCTCCGCTACCGACCGCTCAACCCCGACAACGGCCACGCCGACCTCATCCGCATCCTCGTGCACCTCGACCCCAAGCACTCCGTCAAGTTCCTCCACGAGATGGTCGACGACGAGAACCCCCGCATCCGCGCCGCCGCCGACGCCGCCCTCGAAAGGCTCCGCGGCCAGGGCATCCACGCCTGACACGCCCCCGGCGACATCCACCCGCCTGGTTTCCGTCCCCGGCGGAGTCCGGGTATACTGACGGCCCACGGTCCGACCGAGCCCATGAGCCCCGCAGAGGAGACACGCCGTGAACCGCCCCGTCCAGATCGGCATCGACGACTACCGCGACAAGGTCTACGCCTGCTGGCTGGGCAAGAACATCGGCGGCACCCTGGGGGCGCCCTACGAGTGCCAGAAGAAGGTCCAGTGCCTCGACTACTACGACCCGATGCCCGACGAGAGCGCGCCGAACGACGATCTCGACCTCCAGCTCGCCTGGCTGCGCTGCCTCGAGGACCGCGGCGTCGACGTCACCTGCGGCGACCTGGCCGACACCTGGGCCGAGTACCTCGGCGCCTACCCGTGGAACGAGTACGGCTTCTGCCGCCGCAACCTGGGCCGCGGCCTGCGGCCGCCCGTCAGCGGCTGCTTCGAGAACTACTACATCGACGAGATGGGCTCGCCCATCCGCTCCGAGATCTGGGCCTGCGTGGCCCCGGGCGACCCCCAGCTCGCCGCCGCCCTCGCCTGGCACGACGCCGTGCTCGACCACGCGGGCGGCGAGGGGCTCTATGGCGAGATGTTCTGGGCCGCGCTCGAGTCCGCCGCCTTCGTGCTCGACGACCCCGAGACCCTCATCCGCATCGGCCTCGAGATGGTCCCCATCTGGACCCGCATCTCGCGCGTCGTCCGCGACGCCGTGTGGTGCCACGACCACGACGTGCCCTGGGCCGAGGCCCGCCAGCGCATCCTCGACGCCTTCGGACACCACAACCCGTGCCACGCCCCACAGAACCACGGCTTCACCATCCTCGGATGGCTCTACGGCGCCGACTACGGCGACCAGCTCTGCAAGGCCGTCAACTGCGGCTACGACACCGACTGCACGGGGGCGACCCTCGGCTCCGTGCTCGGCCTGCTCGGCGGCACCGCCGGCATCCCGGCCCGCTGGCGCGAGCCCATCGGCGAGGCCATCGTCCTCCACAAGTTCACCGGCGACTGCGGCGCGCCCGCCGACGTGGCCGAGATGACCCGGCGCACCGAGGCCGTGGCGCACAAGATGCTCGACGCGCGCTCCGACGCCGCCGCCTTCGCCGACGCCACCCAGGCGCCCGACGACCTCTCGGTCCTGTTCCGCAACGACCGCGCCCGCGTCGCGCTTGCCCGCGACCCGATGTCCGCCATCGAGCGCGTCGAGGGCTGCCTGCTCGCCCTCCACTACCACGGCGAGCCCGTCCTGCGCCCCGGCATCGCCAAGACCCTCAGCGTCTCGCTCACCCGCGACGACGTCCCGCTCAGCGTCTCCCGCGTCGAGCTCGCCGTGCCCGACGGCTGGACCGCCGAGCAGACCTTCGTCCAGCACGGCCGCTGGCATTTCTCCCTCCGCGCCGACACCGTCGCCGACCGCAACGAGCTGACCGTGACCGCGCACGCGCCCGACACCCAGGCCGCCGCCGCCTTCACCCTCCTCGGCCCCGGCGGCGCCCAGGGCTATCCCTGCAACGTCAATGTCCCCAAGTGCGACGTCTGCCACGCCCGCAAGGAATCGTGCATCTGCCCGAAGCCGTGAAGAGGTTCCAGGTTCCGGGTTCCAGGTTCCGGGTTCCAGGTTCCGGGTTCCAGGTTCCGGGGGTCGGAGAAGACGCCGCCGGCGGCGGCAGCCGGAACCCGGAACCCGCAACCCGGAACCACTTTTTTCGCCATAAGTCCAGAAACGCCCGTGGCCGGCGCGCTTGTTACAAAGATGGGCCCGCGCATTTCGCGGGCATGCGTCGTTGTAACGGTAGAGGGGAGAGGAGCCAGCTCGCCCGCGCGACGGGGCGCTTGTTACGGACAAATCGCCGCGCATCTCGGGGGGGCAAACTCGTTTATGGGTAGGGAGAAGAGGGCTCACGTGGGTGCCACACTCAAGCGAAGCTTGAGGGTGCCCTGGGGGCCGGCCGCGTTCGCACCCTCAACCTGGCGGTTGAGTGTGGTACCCATACGGCTCGAGGCTCCGGGTGTCGGGTTCCAGGTTCCGGGTTCCAGGTTCCGGGTTCCAGGTTCCGGGTTCCAGGTTCCGGGTTCCAGGTT
>CBFDBL010000666.1:0-3778 GCA_965603035.1 uncultured bacterium | reverse complement strand
TCCGTGCTCATCCGGAAATCGCCCGAAAACAGGGCCGAGACCCCCGGGCCGACGCGACTTGGCGAAGGGAAATGCACATGGACTTCGAGCGCTTCCGGAACCCGGACCCGTTCCTCCGGCCGGCGCCGTTCTGGGCGATCAACGACCGGATCACGCCGTCGAAGACGGCGCGGCAGATGGCGGACCTGATCGACAAGGGCCTCTCGGGCGGGTCTGATCACCGACTACCTCGGCTCGGAGTGGGTGGCCTCGATGCGCGCGGCGCTCGCGGTGGCCGAGGCCGAGGACGGCTGCCTGTGGCTCTACGACGAGGACCTGTGGCCGTCGGGCAACGCGGGCGGGCAGGTGGCCGCGACGTGCGAGGAGTACCGCCAGGCCTGTCTCCAGGCCGAGTATGTGGCGGTGGGCGACGCGCCGAGCGCCGACGAGGCGGGCGAGTTGAGGGCGGCCTACGCCATCCGCGGGCGACGCGGCGGCGTCCTGCTCGACGTCGAGCCCATCAAGCCCGAGAGAGCGGCCGAGCACCAGGGCGTCGAGCGGCTCGTCCTCCGCCGCCACTACGCGCCCAGGACAGGCTGGTGGTCGGGCGAGAGCTACGCCAACCTGCTCCACCCCGGCGTCACGCGGCGCTTCATCGAGCTCACCCACGAGATCTGCCGCAAGCACTTCGGCGAGCACGGCGGCAAGCGGATCCCCGGCATCTTCACCGACGAGCCGCAGCTCTACAGCCGCCTGACCGCCGTCCCCTGGTACGACGGCATCCCCGCGGTTTACGCCGAGCGGACGGGCCGCGACTTCTGGGCCGACCTGCCCTTCCCCTTCTTCGGCGGCGCCGAGCTGGTCCGCGTCAAGGGATAGCCCCTGTCTCGGGCGCCGGCCCCCTGCGCCGCCGGCGCATCGGCGGCGGATGGCTGGTTGCACGTCCGCCGCCGAATGAGTAGCATCGGGCTCGGATCGGTGGTCACCATTCCAGGAGGACTGGAGATGAGTCGGAAGCTGGTCGTGGCGGTTGCGGTGAGCTGTCTGGCGCTGTCGGCGTGGGCGGCGCCGCCCGCGGAGATCGACGTGCAGGGCCTGTACGGGGGCACGGCGACGGTCGGCGGCAAGGAGGCGAAGGTCGAGGCCAGGGTCGTCGCACAGGGCGACCACGTGTACAAGGCCTTCCTGATCGTGAGCCTCGACGGCCAGGCGACGCAGAAGCTCGAGCTCGACGGCAAGGCCGCGGGCGACAAGGTCGCCTTCCAGGGCAAGGGCTGGTCGGGCGCGTACGCCGACGACGCGGTGACGGGCACGGCGGCCGGCGGCGGGGCCTTCTCGCTCGAGCGCTTCGTCCCCCAGGCGCCGGGCCTCGGCAAGAAGCCGCCCGCGGGAGCGGTGGTGTTGCTCGACGGCGAGAAGTTCGACAACCTGGCCCGCCGCAGCGGCCCCTGGTACCTCGGGCCGATGGAGCAGGACGGCTGGGGCGTGTGGGAGGTGCCGATCCGCACGATCGCCAAGCAGCCGACGACCTGGCCGAGCCAGGACAAGGTGGTGCCCGAGGGCTGGGAGCTGACCAAGGACCGCCGCAGGGTGGACGAGGTGGTCGGCATCGGCGAGGACGGCTCGATCCGCATCCCCCGCGGCGGGATGGGCTCGAAGCCGCAGTTCGAGGGCAGCTTCGACGCCCACGTCGAGTTTCAGATCCCCTTCAAGCCGAAGGACCGCAGCCAGGGCCGCGGCAACAGCGGCGTCTACCTGCCCTGCGGCCAGGAGATCCAGGTGCTCGACTCGTTCGGCATGGTCACCTACAGGGGCGGCGGCTGCGGCGGCCTCTACGGCAGGAAGGACCCCGACACGATGGAGGTCATCGAGAGCCTCAGGGACCAGCGCGACCATACCTTCACCCTCGCCTCCTACCCGCCCATGGTCTGGCAGGCCTACGACATCATGGTCCGCGTCCGCAACGACGACCAGGGCAAGCCCGCCGTCTTCCTGACCGTCGTCCACAACGGCGTCAGGATCCACCACGACGTCAAGCTCGGGCGCAAGCCGCGCAAGGGCAACTTCCACTTCCAGGACCACGGCAACCCCGTCCGCTACCGCAACATCTGGGTGCTGCCGGTCAAGGAGGAGCCGAAAGGAGAGCTGTGATCGTGACAAGGATCATCGTCGGACTGGCCCTGGCCTGCGCCTGCACCGCAGCGGCCCTCGCGGCCCCGCCCAACGAGGCCGACGTGCAGGGCATGTATGAGGGTACCTGGAAGGACGCACAAGGCGCCCAGGGCCCCATCGAGGCCAGGGTGGTCGCCCACGGCAACCACGTCTTCAAGGCCCTGGTGACGGTGGCCTATCCCGCCGCTCAGCAGCGCCCGCCCCTCAAGCTCGGTCTGGATGGCAAGCGCGACGGCGACCGGGTCGCATTCAAGCATGGGAGCTGGAGCGGCGTCTACGCCGCCGGCAAGATCGCGGGCACGATCGGGAGCAACGGCGTGTTCGAGATGACCCGCTACGTCCCTAAGTCGCCTACCGAGGGCAGGAAGCCGCCCGAGGGCGCCATCGTGCTGCTCGACGGCAAGAGCTTCGAGCAGATGCAGCGCGGCCGCACGAAGGACGGGAAACAGTCGGAGTGGCAGGTGGACGAGGCCGACGGCTCGGTGCTCATCCCGAGGCGCGGCATGCGCTCGAAGGCCAGCGTCGAGGGCAGCTTCGACCTCCACGTCGAGTTCCTCGTGCCCTTCCGCCCCGACAAGCGGAGCCAGGGCCGCGGCAACAGCGGCGTCTACCTGCCCTGCCGCACCGAGATCCAGGTGCTCGACTCCTTCGGGATGACGACCTACACCGGCGGCGGCTGCGGCGGCCTCTACCGCTGGAAGGACCCCGACACCTTCGAGGGGTTCAACCTCTCGTCCTACCCGCCCATGGTCTGGCAGACCTACGACGTCGAGTACCGCGTGCGCACCGACGGCGGCAAGCCCGCGGGGTTCCTCACCGTCCACCACAACGGCGTCAAGATCCACGACAGCGTGAGGCTCAAGAGGCCGCCGCGCAAGGGCGGCTTCTCCTTCCAGGACCACGGCAACCCGCTGCGCTACCGCAACATCTGGGTGCTGGCGGTGAGGGGCACGTGAGATGGCTGTGCGCACAGGCGGCCGAGAGCCACGCGGCGTCCGGGTGCTCGTCGCGGCGTCGCTTTGCATCGTCGCCATCGCCGGCTGCTCCCCGCGGTTGCCTGAGTTTGAGCCCGAGGACGGCGATCTCCTGTTCCAGGACCTCGACGCGGGCCCGCTGTGCGATGCGATCGAGGACGTCACCGAGGGCTACCGCGGGGCCCGCTTCTCCCACGTGGGGATCGCTAGCAGGGATCCGAGCGGGCGCCTCGTTGTCCTGGAGGCCGTGCCCAGGGGGGTGACGGCAACGCCGGTGGCCGATTTCCTGGCATGCAGCGCCGATGCTGCGGGCAGGCCGAAGGTGGTGGTCGGGCGGCTGCGGCCGCCGTACCGCCGGCTGGTCCCGGGTGCGCTCACCCGGGCGAAGGGCCTCCTGGGCAAGCCGTACGACAAGGTGTTCGCCATCGGGAACCACCGCTACTACTGCTCGGAGCTGGTCTACGAGGCCTTCCGCTCGGCGAACGATGGGCGCCCTGTCTTCGAGCTCGCGCCGATGACGTTCAAGGACCCTCGCAGCGGCGTTGCTCAGCCCGAGTGGGTGGGCTACTTCCACAAGCTGGGCGCACCGATCCCTGAAGGCCAGCCCGGGCTCAACCCCGGCGGCATCTCGCGCTCGCCCAGGATCGAGATCG
>CBFDBL010000665.1:0-3782 GCA_965603035.1 uncultured bacterium | reverse complement strand
CGTGGAGCAGATTTCCCGGCGCCACGCCCGCTACCACCATACCAGCCAGCGCCACCAGACGATACACCCCCGACGCCAGCCGCAGCCGCACCTCGCCCACCGACGGCTCCCCAGGCGACGCGCGGTACCCCAGCGTCCGCCGGTCCGCCACCCGGTCCGGCGAGCCCACCGCGAACGCCGCGACCTCGCAGCGGCCCGACACCGCCCCCTGACCCAGCGTCTGCACCACCACGCGAAACTGCACCCGCTCGTCGTCCACCGGCTCCGGGCCGTGGTACGCCGGCTGCACCGTCACGTGCAGCGCCTTGCCCCCCGACGTCGTCACCACCACGTCGTCGAGCACCAGCGGCCCCTCCCCGCCGCGCACCGTCAGGCCCCGCAGCCCGACCGGCGCCACCATCGCCGGCACCGGCCCCTCGAGCAGGCGCCAGCCCTCGAAGTCCACCGACCCCAGCGCCACCTCCGCCGCCTCGCGCTTGCCGTCCACGAGCTCCAGCGTCAGCCCATGGCCCGAGCCGGTGCCGCGCACCCACACCCCCACCCGCTCGGGCGCGCCCGGCAGCGGGAGCGGCGGCTTCCCGCCGTCGGGTGTGAAGCGCGTGCCGTGTTGGGTGATGAGGGTGAGGCTTTCGCCGGTAGGGACGTCGAGCCGGAGCGCCTGGTAGCCCGAGTGCACGTCGCCGCGCACGACGGTCGCCCGCGGGTCGGCGCGCTCGGTGCAGTGCAGGGTCGCCCAGGTCCCGCCCCAGGCGAAGGCCTCGAAGTCCTCCACCACCAGCGTGCCGCGCAGGGCGCCCGCGCCAGCCGCCGACCAGCCGGCCAGGACGAGCAGCACGAAGAGCCGGGGATGGGGTGCGCTGGAGACCATGCTCCCACGGATTCTAGCAACGCGGCTGCGCGGGAGTCAAGCGGCTGCGGCCCGCGCGGTCCGGCGCGCAGGCGCGCCGCCCGATTCGGCTTGCGTCACGGCGGCCGTCTGCTATAATAGGATGTCTTTGCGGCGGGTAGAGTCTGGACCCAACGAACGAGGCAGCTCCATGAAGCCTGGCATCCACCCCAAGTACGTCGAATGCACCGTGACGTGCGGTTGCGGGAACACGTTCGAGACGCGGTCCACGCGTCCGCAGATCCAGGTCGAGGTATGCTCCCAGTGCCATCCGTTCTACACGGGGAAGCAGAAGTACGTGGACACTGCGGGCCGCGTGGAGCGGTTCCAGCGCCGCTACGGCTGGGGGAAGCAGACCGAGGCCTCGGAGCAGGCGGAATCCCCGAGCGCGGAGCCGGAGCCAGGCAGCGACTAGCAGCACCGGCCCGGGTTGTCCCCTACCCCTCCAGGGTCCGACGGTGGTTGTCTGTCGGCGTCGTGTGGGAGCGCGCCGGCGGCCCCCGATGAGGCGCAACGGCCAAAGGCCGAGCGGACGGCGAGATGCTGAGCGACACGTTCATCCAGAAGCTCGACGACCTGAGCGAGCGGTACGCCGCGCTCGAGAAGCTGCTGGCGACGCCCGAGGTCGCCTCGAACCCCGCGCGCGTGCGGGCGCTGAGCAAGGAGTTCGGCTCGCTGGGCAAGTTTGTCCGCGAGTATCGCGCCCTGCGCGCCCTGCGGGAGCGCGAGGGCGAGGCGCAGGCGCTGATCGACGGCGACGGCGACGACCCCGAGCTGCGCGAGCTCGCCGAGGACGAGCTGGCCAGCGTGGCGGCCGAGCTGGCGCGAGTCGAGCGGCACCTCGTCGAGCTGCTCGTCACCGACGACGAGGACGCCGGCCGCGACTGCATCGTCGAGATCCGCGCCGGCACGGGCGGCGACGAGGCCGCGCTGTTCGTCGCCGACCTGTTCAGGATGTACCAGAAGCTCGCCGAGCGGAAGGGCTGGAAGCTCGAGCTCATGGACAGCCACCCCACCGACATCGGCGGCTTCAAGGAGATCGTCTTCTCGCTTGAGGGCGAGGACGTCTTCAAGCACATGCGGTTCGAGAGCGGCGTGCACCGCGTCCAGCGCATCCCGGCCACCGAGTCCAGCGGCCGCCGCCACACGTCGGCGGTCACGGTGGCGGTGCTGCCCGCCGCCGAGTCGGTGGACGTCGAGATCGACCCCGACGACCTGCACTGGGACATCTTCCGCGCCTCCGGCCCTGGTGGGCAGAGCGTGAACAAGACGAGCTCGGCCGTGCGCCTGACCCACGAGCCGAGCGGCATCGTGGTGTCGATGCAGGACGAGCGCTCGCAGCACAAGAACCGGGCGAAGGCCCTGCGAGTCCTCCGCTCACGCCTCTACGAGCGCAAGCGGGACGCGGAGGCCGCGGCGCGGGGCGAGATGCGCCGCTCCCAGGTCGGCTCGGGCGACCGCAGCGAGCGCATCCGCACCTACAACTTCCCCGAGAACCGGCTCAACGACCATCGCATCGGCCTCACGCTCTATAGCCTCGACCAGATCATGCTCGGCGAGCTCGACGACGTCATCGACGCGCTCCTCGAGCACCACAAGCAGCAGCGGCTCAGCGAGCTCTAGATGAGCCAGCCTTCGCGCCCACAGGAAGGGCCGTGGACCATCCTGCGGCTCCTGGAGTGGACGGCACGGTTCTTTGAGAGCAAAGGCATCGACACGGCTCGGCTCGACGCCGAGCTCCTGCTCGCCCACGCCCTGGGCTGCCGGCGCATCGACCTCTACGCCCGCTACGACCAGGTGCCGGACGGCGAGCCGCTCAGCACGTTCCGCGACCTGGTGCGCCAGCGGGGCCGGCGCGTGCCCGCGAAGTACCTGACCGGCGAGACGGAGTTCCTCTCGCTCGCCCTGGCCGTCGGCCCCGCGGTGCTCATCCCGCGGCCCGAGACCGAGGTGCTCGTCGAGCGGCTTCTCGCGATCGTGCCCGACGGCGGGCAGCCGCGGGTCGCCGACCTGGGCACGGGCAGCGGGGCCATCGCCATCGCCGTCGCCCGCGAGCGCCCGGGTGCCCGGGTGGTGGCGACGGACGTCTCGGCCGCGGCGCTGGCCGTGGCGCGCGGGAACGCGGCGCGGCACGGGGTGGGCGATCGTGTCGAGTTGCGGGCGGGCCGCTGGTTCGAGGCGCTCGAGCCGGGCGCCGCGTTCGATGTCATCGCGAGCAACCCGCCCTACGTGGCGACCGCGGACGTCGAGCGGGCGATGCCCGAGGTCCGCGACCACGAGCCGCGGGCGGCGCTCGACGGCGGCGCCGACGGGCTCGACGCCCTGCGGCTGCTGGTCGCCGGGTCGCCCGAGTGGCTCGCGGCGGGCGGCTGGCTCGTGGTCGAGGTCGGCGCCGGGCAGGCCGAGCCCGTGGCCGGCCTCGCGCGGCAGGCAGGAGACTACGAGGCGATCGAGATCGCGCCCGACTTCGCGGGCATCGATCGCGTCGTCTCGATGCAACGGAAAGCGCAAACCGCGGACCTGGCGGAGGCCACATCCCCGTGACCCCGCTTCCGCCGCGGCGGCCGGACGCCCGCGCAGCGAGAGCGCGTCGGGCGACGGCGACAGCCGCGAAGGGCCTCCAGGCGTCCGCGTGAGAGGATGGACAGGGTGGACAGGATCGTGGTGGAAGGCGGTGCGCGGCTCGAGGGCACCGTGGAGATCAGCGGCGCCAAGAACGCCGTGCTCCCGATCATGGCGTCGTGCCTGCTGGCCGACGGCCCGACCGTGCTCGACAACCCGCCCAACGTGCGCGACGTCCGCACGCTGCTCAAGGTGCTCGAGCGGCTCGGGGTGAAGTGGGAGTGGAACGGGGGCGGGGTGCTGGTGCTCGAGGTGGTGGACGAGACGCCGGTCA
>CBFDBL010000664.1:0-3782 GCA_965603035.1 uncultured bacterium | reverse complement strand
CCGACGCCCCCGTCCAGCCCCGCACGCTCTTCTGGCAGCACGAGACCAGCGCCGCCGTCCGCCAGGGCGACTGGAAGCTCGTCACCGCCAACGACCGCGACGAGGCCGCCTGGGAGCTCTACCGCCTCGCCGACGACCGCAGCGAGTCCGAGGACCTCAGCGCCTCGCACCCCGCCATCGTCGAGCGTCTCCGGCGCGCCTGGCGCCGCTGGGCCGCCGACGCCCACGTCCTGCCCTACCCCGAGCGCCGCGACAACCGCCGGCGTGTCCCCTGGCCCCCCCGCCCCTGGCCCAAGGCGGAGCCGTGAGGCCGTCCATGCACGCGCTCCTCCCCGTGCTCCTGCGCGGGGACGGGATCTGCGACGCTCCGCGTCGGCGGCTGGAGTCGGTCCGAAGCACAACCGAGGACGAGGATGAGTGAAGAGAGAAACCGCAAGATCCGGGGTCAGACTCTCGGGGCGGGGGCCGCTTGACTTCCCGGCGCGGGCGCGGTAGCGTGGGCGGCACTATGCGGTGGAGAGCAGGCTGGGTCGTGATGGCGGTGTGCGCGGCGCTGGGGCCGGTCGAAGCCGGCGAGGCGCGGCGCGCGTTCGTGGAGGGGCCGAGCGTTAGGAGGGCGGCGGGGGGGTGGGAGGTCGCGTTCAGGGTGGGGCGACCGACCGATGTGGTGGTGCGGGTAGTGGATGCGCGGGGCAAGGTGGTGCGGCACCTCGCCTGTGGGATGGTGGGACTCGAGCGGGCGGCGAAGCCCTTGGCGGCGGGGTCGCTCGCCCAGAAGGTCGCGTGGGACGGCAAGGACGATCAGGGCAACCGCGTGCCCGCCGAGGGCTGCCGCATCGTGGTCGCGGCCGGCACGCGGGCGCGGTTCGAGCGGTTCATCCTCGGGAACCCCGACGGCTTCGGCGTGCTCGGCGCGCCCAACTGGGCCTTCCCGGGGGCCATGGCGGTCGGGCCGCGGGGCGAGCTGCATCTCGTCGAGCAGTACGGCGTCCACTACTCGACGCTGCGGGTGTTCGACCGCGGGGGGAAGTTCGTCCGCTGCCTGTGGCCGCTGAGCCTCGACAAGCCGCGCGAGGTGCTCGAGCCGTTCTTCGCGAGCACGATGACCATCTGGCCGGCCGACGTGGCGCGCTGGGGCGCGACCGACTGGGCTGGCCGCACGGTGCCCCGCTCGGTGAGCCACAGCGCCTTCTACTGGTACGGCGTGCGCACGAACGCGATGGCCGTGACGCCCGCGGGCCGCGTCGTCCTCACCGATGCCCACGTGACGAGCAAGACCTCGCTGCTGGCCATCGGCCCGACCGGCCTGCCCGAGACGGTCGAGGCCGACTGCCCCTGGCTCGACAAGAAGTCCTACGCGAAGCTCTGGGACCTCGCCGCCGGCCCCGACGGCGACCTCTACCTCTCCGACAAGGGCTACGGCATCGTCGCCCGCCTCGACGGCACGACGCTGCGGCCCGTCAAGTCGTTCGCCTACCGCGGCAGGCAGAAGCTCGACGAGCCGACCTGGTGCATCGGCGAGCCGAGGCTCGGGAAGGTCGGCGTGTGGGACCCCCTCTGGGCGCTGACCGTGGACAGGGAGGGCCGCATCTGGCTCGCCAACCCCAGGGACGGCGCGGTCCAGGTCTACCGCAAGGACGGCTTCCTGCTCGCCACCCTCGACCGCGTGACCCTCGCCGCGGGCGAGCAGAAGCTCAACACCAAGGCGATCGCGCTCGGCGCCAACCTGAAGTCGGGGGCCGTCTACCTGAACATCGCCGCGGGCAAGACGCGTCGCCTGGTGAAGCTCGCGTCGCCCGAGAGCCGCGAGGCCGCCGCCGAGATCGACCTGCCCCGCACCGCCAGGCGCATCGCCGTGGACGGCGAGGCCGGCCTCATCTGGGCGCTCGTCGCCTACGACACGCTCGTGCGGGTGCGGGACCTCGGCGACCGGCTCGAGGCCAGGACCATCGCGGGGCTGGCCGGCAAGACCCTCACGTTCCCTCGGCTGATGAGCGCGAGCGCGCAGGGGCGCCTCTGCCTCACCGATGCCAGCTCGAGCTACATCCTGAGCGACGTCGAGGGCCGAGCCTTCAAGCGCCTCTCCTGGTACGGCGCCAGCGGCCACGGCTACGCGGCGCCCGACGCCGAGGGCAACTGGTATGTCGCCCTGACCCTGCGGCACAAGAAGCACGAGGTCTGGAAGCTCTCGCCCGAGGGCGAGCGGCTGAAGCTCGGCGAACGGGACGCCATCGAGCTGGAGGGCGTGAAGGAGCCCAAGGGCCTGTGCGTCGCGCCCAACGGCGACCTCTACGTCGCCGTCACGACCGCGCTCCCGCCCGAGCGGGCGAAAACCCTCGGCCGCGTCTTCGGCAGCGTGGACGTGCGGGGCGACGAGCACAACTACAGCCGCGTGGACGTCTACGCCCCCGACGGCACGCTGCGCAAGCGTGGCCTCGTGCGGCTCCAGGGCGTCAACGACGTCCAGCTCGCGCGCGACGGCAGCCTCTACGTCATCGAGAGCGGCCTGTGCCACGGCGCCCACAAGCGCCGCGCCGCCAAGCTCGACAACCGCCGCTTCACCCTCTACAACCGCCTCCTCAAGTTCGGCCCCGAGGGCGGCGTCCGCGACGGCCCGGGCCAGCTCTGGAGCCACGAGGGCCTCTCGGGCGTCAGCACCTACACCTGCGCGGGCGAGTGCCCCGCCGGCCAGCTCTGCCTCGACGCCGACGGCCGCGTCTGGTTCCCCGACCCCGCCCTCTACAACGTCGCGGCGCTCGATGCCGCAGGCAACCTGCTCCTCCGCGTCGGCGCCTACGGCAACGCCGATGCCCCTGGCGGTGGCGGCGACGCGATGTTGCCCGGCACCCGCATCGTCCGCTCGCCCGAGGTCCCGCTCGCCAGACCCTTCGGTATCGCCGTCTGGGGCGACCGCCTGCTGATCGCCGACATGTACTCCCACCGCGTCGCCCGCTGTCGGCTCGAGTACACGCAGGCCGAGGAACTGCCTATCCCGCCGCGCTGAGTGGGTAGGGGGGTCGAGCGGCCTGCCCGGCCGCGCTCATCGGCCGCGGGGGGCGGCGAGCACCATCTCGACGGGCGGGGCGGCAGGCGGTCAGTCGGTCGGCGGGTCGGTCTTCTTGTGGACCTTCCAGAGGAAGAGGTTGTTCTCGTGGGATGTGCCGAAGGTCATCATGCGTGTGCTGGCGTCGGCCATGGCGTAGGCGCCGCGGTCGCGGGGGTGGTAGTTGTAGGCGGGGCCGTGGTTGGCCGAGTGGCCGTCCCAGAGCGGGCAGCCGGCGGCCTCGAGGCTCCAGTCGCCGTCCTTGTTCTCGCCGAGCAGGATCGTCTCCGACGTGTTGTCGATGTCGTCCCAGTGCTGGAACTTGACCTGGCCGGTGGCCCGATGGTGCTGGCCGCCGTCGTTGGACTGGGCGCCGGGCAGCCAGGTCGAGACGTAGCTGTTGCAGCCGTAGATGCTCCACGACTCCTTGCCGGCGACGCCGGCGGGCCACTGGGTGCGCGCGGGGCACTTGAGCACCTTCTTGGCGCCGCCGAGGCGGTCGAGGATCTTCTCGCGCCAGGTCCGCTCGCACCACGAGACGCCCCAGCCGCGCTCGTCGTAGCAGCACGGGAACGAGCCCTCGTGGTCGTTGGCGTACTGGATCATCGCCTGGGCGCACTGGCGGATGTTCGACACGCACTTGACCTCGCGGGCCTGCGCCGCCGCACGCGCCAGCACCGGGACCGCGATCGCCGCCAGGATCAGGATGATCGCGATCACCACCAGCAGCTCGATCAGC
>CBFDBL010000663.1:0-3786 GCA_965603035.1 uncultured bacterium | reverse complement strand
CGACGCCTTCGAGCGCGTGCGGGCCAAGGCGCGCTACCTCATGCCCTTCGTCAACGCCTCGCACCTGGTCGACGACGCCGCCGCCTGCGAGCAGCGGGCGCGCGAGGCCCTCGAGCGCCAGCGCGGCGAGGCCGAGCGCCTGCGCCTCCACGACGCCGTCGAGCAGAGCCGCCGCCTGCGCGACCAGCGCCTGCGCCGGGTCGCCGACCGCAGCCGCGCGCGCCTCGCTCAGGCATCCGCTCTGTTCGCACAGCGACGCTACGACCAGGCGCGCACACTGTGCGACGCCGTCCTCCGCGACGACCCCTCCCACGGGCCCGCCGACACCCTCCGCAAGCAGGCCCTCGCCGCACGCACCGACGCCATCATCGACCGCGCCGTCCGCGACCGACGCCGCGAGCTCGACCTCCACTGGCGCATCATCGGCGGCTGGGCCAGCCCGCAGAACGACGTCGTCTCGATGCCGCGCGAGCTCCTCGAGCAGGTCCGCAACCGCAAGGCGCCCTTCGTCTTCGGCGGGGGCGAGAGCGAGCCCGAGCCCTGGGAGCGCGCGCTCCGCGAGAAGCTCTCCTCCCAGAAGATCTCCTTCGACTTCGTCGAGACCCCGCTCCCCGACGTCCTCGCCTTCCTCGGCAGCCTCACCGACGTGACCATCATCCTCGACCCCGACGCCCTCCTGGACGGCGCGCCGACCGTCACCCTGCGGGTCAACGAGATGACCCTCGAGCGCGCGCTGAACTGGGTCTGCAAGCTGGTGAACCTCAAGTACGGGCTGAAGAACGAGGCGCTCTACGTGGCGCACCCTGGGAAGCTGGGCGACAAGGTGGTGCTGCGGATGTACGACGTGAGCGACCTGACGATGGAGATCAAGAACTTCGCGGGCCGCCAGCGCGCGCTGGCGACCGACCAGGGCTGGGGCAACGACCAGGGCGGCGGCGGCGACGGCCTCGACGACTTCTTCCCCGGCGACGACGAGGACGACGACGACGAGCGCCTCACGGGCGACAAGCTCATCGACTTCATCCGCAGGATGATCGCGCCCGACACGTGGGAGCGCGACGACCACGAGATCCTCGAGCAGCCCTTCTCCCAGCTCTTCGGCGACGACGACGACGATGACAGCCCCCGGTCGCTGAGCGGACGGGAGCTTGTGGACATGATTGGCCTGACTGTTGGAGGCCGCACGTGGGTCGGCATCCGGACCCGGGAGTGACCGCCTTGTCCCTTCGCGCGTCACCGCCCGCGGCCAGTCCCACCCGCCGTGCCGACCGCGGCCACCCCCGCGAGGGAGAGGTGGGCCGGCCCCCGCCTCCGACCGAGGGAAGAGGCCCGACGACGCCGCCAGCCGGACGTGTGGCTGCCGGAGCGTCGGCCCCTTCGCCGCCCCCCGGCCGGGGACGGAGCCTGCCTGCCTCTGCCCTCGGGGCGGCCTCGCGCCGTAAGCCCTGGACGAGGGCCGACCTGCGTGCCCCGCCGCCGCGCCCGGCTCGGGCGCCTGGCCGAGGCGCCGCGAAACGGGCCGGCCCCCCGGATTTTCCTTGCGCTCCGGCGCTGGATGGGTATAATCCGCCGTGGAGGGAGAAGGTGCGCGCGGACAGGGGCCCACAGCGCCCCGGCCCGCGGCCCAGTGATGAGTGGAGGTCGTGGTCTACCGCGTACTGGGGCTGTTGTGCGTGGTCGGTGCAGCGGGGTTCGTGGCGCTGCTGATCGCGTCCCTGGTGTGGCTGGGAGTCTATCAGCGGACGGGGCAGGTCCGCCTTCCGCGCGTGTCGGCGGTGGTGGGCGGTCTGCTGTATTCTCCGCTGTCGGTGGTTCTTCGGTTCTTTGGCAAGCCGACGCAGGTGCTCGACCTGTTCGTGATCGACGCGGCCAACGCGGTGATGGCGCGTGCGTTCGCGCAGGCCGGCCCGGAGCGCATGGTCGTGATGCCGCAGTGCATGCGAGCGGGCGACTGCAAGGCCACGCTCCACCCGGCGGACGGCTACCAGTGTCGCCGTTGCGGCAAGTGCCCGCTCGGCGAGCTGAGCCTCGCCGCCGAGGAGCTCGGCTTCCGCTTCTTCATCGTGCCGGGCGACCGGTACGCGAAGCGGCTCGCCAGGCGGTTCGCCGTCGACGCGGCGATCGGCGTGGCCTGCCCGCCCGAGCTCTCCAGCGCGCTCCTCGCCGGCATGCGCATGGGCGTGGCCGCCGTGGGCGTGCCGCTGGCGCGCGACGGCTGCTTCGAGACGGACGTGGACGTCGAGCAGGTGAAGGAAGCGATGCGGCGAGGTGGCTCGTCCTCGAGCACGTAGGCCGCGTGGCCGCCGCCCTCCTGGCGGCCGCCGTCCTGAGCGTCGTCGTGGCGCTCGCCGTGGCGGCGTGGGCCAGCCGCGGCCACTGGGCGCCGCTCAAGCGCTTCAGCATCCTCGTGCTCGCCTCCCTCTACCTGCCCCTCAAGCTCCTCTTCGCGTCCGTCCACAGGCTCCCGTCGCTCGACGCCATGATGGTGACGCTCAAGAACCAGGCCAACCGCAAACGCTTCGCCCGCGCGCGCCGCCGGCTGCTGCTCGCGCCCACCTGCCTGCGGGACCTGGCGTGCCCGGCGCCGAGCACCCGCAGGGGCATCCAGTGCAAGCAGTGCGGGCGGTGCAAGATCGGCGAGATCAAGGCCGACGCCGAGCGGCTGGGCTACGGCTTCTACCTGCTCACGGGCTCGTCGTTCGTGCCCCAGATCATCGCCGACGAGCGGCCCGACGCCGCGCTGCTGGTCGCCTGCCCGTACGAGTGCAACAAGGTGATGATGGCGCTCGGCGGGCTCACGACCTACGCCGTGGAGCTCGACCGCGACGGGTGCGTGAGCACGGACGTGAGTCTCGACCGCGTGGCCGCGGCCCTCCGCGAGGGCCTGGCCGTCGCCGACCCGGAGGGCCCGCCGGCCTGACATGAAGCGCTACTACTTCGGCAAGGACCCGCGCGCGGTGGCCACCTGGGTGTGCTACGCCACCAACAACAGCGACCAGCGCGCCCGCGAGCTGCTCGCCCGGGAGCTCGAGCGAAGCGGCTTCGACCGCCGCGACCGCGACCTGGCGACCGAGCTGGCCTACGGCACGCTGCGCCGGCGCGGCACCCTCGACCTGCTGCTCGACCTCGTCAGCCGCGTCGCGCTCGCGAAGGTCCAGCCCAGGGTGCTCGAGATCCTGCGCGTCGGCGCGTATCAGCTTGTGTTCCTTGACAAGGTGCCCGCCTCCGCCGCCGTCAACGAGGCCGTCAAGTGCGCCAAGCGGGTCAGCTCGCTCGGCGCCGCCGGCTTCGTCAACGGCTGCCTGCGCTCGCTCGCCCGAGCCGTCGTGGGGACGGGCGACGACCCGGGCGGCGACCCGCGGCGAGCCCTGCCGCTGGGCGACGGGGTCTTCCGCCTCTTCGGCCGCCCCGTCCTGCCGGACCCGGCGCGCTCGCTCGCCGGGCATCTGGCTGCGGCCTACTCGCTGCCGCCCTGGCTCGTGCGGCGCTGGCTCGATCGGGTGGGCGCGGAACATTTCATCATCACCTACGGCTCCACCGAAGGGGTGGGCATCTCGATGATCGACGGCCTGCAGTGGCTCGAGCACCCCGGCAGCGTCGGAATCGGCATCGACACCGAAATCCGGATCCTGGACTCCGACGAGAATCCACTCCCCCCCGGCGAGGTGGATCTCGGCCGATATCATCTCCGAGCCGAATGTGGCCGGGCAGTTCAGGACGACGCAGTCGAGGTTCTTCGCGCGGATCTTCGCCGAGCAGGAGAAGCAGGAGGCGAAACTGGCGGCC
>CBFDBL010000662.1:0-3787 GCA_965603035.1 uncultured bacterium | reverse complement strand
TAGCCGAAGGTGTCGAGGCCGTAGATGACGATCCCGTCGTCGCCCCAGCGGAGGCGGTTGCGCAGGGCCGCGCGGTCGAAACGGACGGTGGAGAGGCCGGCGGCGATCTCGATGCTGCCCCATACGCGCTCGCCGCGGGCGTCGACGGCCACGGGCCGCGGGATGTGCGCCACCTTCCGCCCGTCGTCGGGCGCACGCACCGCGTAGCTGCCGACCACCGCGGGCGGGCGGACGCACCCCTCGGCAAGCTCATGCGCCGTCAGCGCAGGCTGGTGCAGGAACTGCGTGCCGGCGGGATACTCGAGCGCGTGCTGCCAGACGCAGGTCTCCGGCAGGCGGGTCAGGCGCAGGCAGGAGACGTGGGCGCCGCCCTCAGCGAGGTGTGCCAGCTCGCCGGCCTCCGTCTCGAAGGCCGCCAGGCCGGCGGCGTGGGCCCACTCGAGCCTTGCGTCTGCCGACAGGTCGAAGCGCCGACCGCCGTCGATGGCCTGGTGCGCGACGCACGCGGCCAGCAGGCGCTTGCGCACGGGCAGGCCCCAGAGGGTGCAGGCCAGCTCGGGCCGGCCGTCGGCCGCGAGCCGCAGCGCGTCGGTCGTCCACGCTCGCTCCCGCCAGCGTTCCTCGCTCACGAATGCCATAGGACGTTCCTTTGTGATGGGCTGGGGGGAACCTGTCTTGCAGGAAGGCTCCCCCCAGTCCCGTCGGCTGTGGTGGTCAGGCCGGCTCGCTGTGGGAGAGGTTGACGACGCGGCCGTTGCGCCAGGGCTTGACGCACACGAGCTGGAAGTAGACCCGCCAGAAGGCGGTCACCGTCTGCCCGCTGCGGCCCTCGAGCACGAGCGCGAAGTCCGTCTCCGACCGTTGCCCCTTGCCGTCGATCAGGGTCTGGGGCAGGATCTCGATCGCCCAGGCGCCCAGGTCGAGCGCGAAGAGGTTGTTGTCGGGGGCGAACCGCGAGCCGAGCACCGGCGCCCGCTTGTAGACCAGGTCGGTCAGCCCCGGGTCCACCCGGCTGTTGATCTGCGGCGGGATCGGGTAGCGGCTGTTCGCCGTCACGAGCGCCTCGTAGGCCGTCTCGATCTCCGGCGTGGTGACCAGCACGTCCACCCGGCCCCCGCCCTGGTCCTCGGCGGCGAAGGTCATCTCGTTGCCCACGTCGTCGGCGCCCGTCCCGTGGTGGATCTTGCGGAACAGCTCGCGCAGGAGGCCGAACGAGATGGTCCCGCTCTCGGCGTCGAGCTGGACGCACTTGAGGAACGGGTAGTCGGCCCTCGCGAGGCCGAGGTAGCTGGCCACGGTCACGCCGTCGTCGAGCGCGTCCTGGATGCCCAGCGAGCTGTTGCCGCTCTGGGCGCCCCAGAGCGCCTCCTCGAGATCGCGCCGCATGTCGGCGGCCGCGCGGGCCACCTCGTCGGCCCAGGCCTCGAAGTTGCCGTGACCGCTCGCCATCGACTTCGCCTGCACGAAGTCGGTGACCTCGATCGGCTTGGTGTAGATCGCGTAGTCGGTGTAGGCGCTGTGGTAGACCTGGTAGCCCGCCGTCCCCACCGACCCCGTCTCGGTCGTCGCTCCGCCGCCGGTGTTCCGGCCGACGTGGAACTTCACCCGCACGGCGTCGGCCGCCGAGCGCTGCTTCGGCAGCAGCGACCACAGGGTCGCCTCCTCGTTGAGCACCTCGGTGAACCCCGGCTTGAACATGTGGGTCAGCGCCGCCGAGATCTGCGAAAGGCTCTCGAGATTCTGTTGCGTGGTCAGTCCTGCCATGGCAGGGATCTCCTCTGTGTGGTGGGTGGTTCCGGGTTTCAGGTTCCGGGTTCCAGGGCAGCGACACGTGGTCTTCTCTTCCCCCCGGAACCCGGCACCCGGAACCTGTAACCTCTTCTCCTCGAGCTAGACCAGCTCGTCGAGTGTGGCCGCCTGTCCGGCCGCCGCCTGGCGCAGCGTCGCGCGCGCCTTCGCGGACGGCGAGCGCTGCCCCTCGGGGTCCCACGCGTTCCGCACGGGGCCCGGGGCGCCCGCCGCTCGCGGCGGCTCCCCGCCGACCGGCGGCGGGGCCACCTCGCGCCGGGCCGTCACCAGCTCGACCATCTCCTCGACGAACCCGCGCAGCCGCTCGCTCGCGGCCGGCTCGAGCGCCACACGTCCCTCGTCGTCCACGCTCATATCCAGAGCGGGGTTGACGGGGGCCGGCACCCGCTCGAGCAGGCGCTGCGCGCGGGCCACGTCCACCGCCTCCGAGCCCTGGCCGCGCCGCGACACCACGGCGTCGAGCGCCGCGCGCTGCTGGCGAGCCAGCTCCAGCTCCTTGAGACGCTGTTGCGTGGCCTTCAGGCGCGAGCGCTCGCGCTCGCTGTGCGCGCGGACGGCCGCCTGGGCCTCCTCCGCCGCGCGGACGCCCTCGGAGAGGCCTGCGAGCTGAGCCCGCAGCTCCTGGTTCTCCTTGCGTCGGCGCGCGTTCTCCGCTCGCAGCTCGCGCACGTGCTCGCGCCACGCCTCGGGCAGATCGCCGTCCGAGGCCTGCGGATCCACCGCAAAGTCGTTCGACATTCTCACGCTCCTGAGTGGTGTTTGGTGTTTGGTGTCAGGTGCTAGGGGCCCCGGAATGGAGGCCGACTCGACCCCCTCTCCCGATGGGAGAGGGCAGTGGTGAGGGAGAGCAGGAGCAGGCCCCCGATCCCGTGGCCGCGCGCTGGTTCCTACGCTCCTCCTCGGCACGCTGCTCCGCGGCAGCGTGACGAATGGCTTGACATTCGCTCACGGCGCCCCGATAATGAAGGGTAATCAGCCCCTCCCTTTGCACAGCAACGGTGAGGAATCAGCCCCTGGGGGTTGCACGCCAACCCTCAGCTCTTTCTCAGAATGGAATGAGCCGCGTTGGCCAGCAGTGACATCCTCGAGAGGAGGTGATGCCGTGTTAGGCAAGCTTTTGAGGGTGCCGGGAAAACCCCATATGTCGCCAACGGCGACGATAGCGCGACTGTCGCTTCAGCGACGAACGCGGGGATAACCACAGCCCTCCGGCTGGCACGCTGGCAGGAGCGCCAAAGGGCCGCCAACCGAGCGTTATCGGTGATGTGGTATCGCGGCTAGGCAAGGCAAAGGTAAGGGAGCCCCGGGTGCCTGCCCACCCGTTGGGCTCACACTTCCCGCTTCGCACAGCTCAGACCGATGGATGATGCTCAGCCCCTCCTCGCTGCACGTCGGCGTGGAGTAATCAGCCCCTGGGGGCCGCACTGCGGCCCCCAGTTCCTTTTCCTGCTCCTTCGCTGCTAGTCGTCGCCTTCCTCGCCGATCCGCGCGATCAGGTCTTCGATCTCCTCCTCACTTAGCGCGGCCCCCTTGGCTTCGCGGGCCCGTCGCACTCGCCGATCGTGCTCGCGCCATGCCTCCGGAAGATCGCCTTCCTCAGGATGCGGGGGTACCGCCAAGTCGTTGGACATTCCTCGCTCTCCTGACTGGTTCCGGGTTGCAGGTTTCGGGGGTGAAAGCCCGCGCTCGTCCCTACGCTCCACGTGGGGACGCCCCCGCCGCCGCTCCGCGGCTGGGGCGCCAGGCGCCGCTCCGAAGCCCCGAAGGAGCGTCATCGCACAGCCCAGGGCAACGCCCTGGGAACGGATGCCGTGACCAACACAAGCCCTGAAAGGGCGATATCGGCTCCCCCCGCCGACACCCCGCGATGCCGCCCTTACAGGGCTAGACTTGGGGCCGCCAGGGGTCCCAGGGCTTCGCCCTGGGCTAGTGCGCCTGCGAGCGTGCACGGTCGGAGGGGTGCGAGTCCCCTCCAGGC
>CBFDBL010000661.1:0-3790 GCA_965603035.1 uncultured bacterium | reverse complement strand
ATGTTCTTTGGACTCCCCGCTCACAACCGGCTTTAGGAGCAGAGAAGGATGGCTGCTGCGAAGACCCGGGACCTGCGCACCCTCGCGATCTGCGGACACGGGAGCGTCGGCAAGACGATTCTCGCCGAGGCGATCCTGCTGAAGGCCGGGATCACCAACCGGCTCGGCGACCCGGCGGACGGCACCTCGATGGTCGATTTCCACGACGAGGAGCGGAAGCGGCAGTTCTCCATCTGCTCGGCCATCGTGCACGCCCCGTGGCAGGGCACGGATCTCCAGATCGTCGATACCCCTGGCTACGACGACTTCCTCGGCGAGGTGGTCGGTGCCTTCGCGGCGGCCGACACGGCGCTGGTGGCGGTCGCGGCCGATGCCGGGATCCAGGTGAACACGCGCCGGGTGTGGAAGAAGGCCGGCGAGGTGGGCCTCGGCCGGGCCATCGCGATCACCAGGATGGACGCCGAGCACGCCGACTTTGCCGGGGTGCTGGCCGCGCTCCAGGGCGCCTTCGGCAACGCCGTGGTGCCGATCACGTACCCGGTGGGCCAGGGGTCGGGCTTCTCGGGGGTCGTCAACACGCTGAGCCCCGGGGGCGACGTGCCGGCCGAGGTGGCGGGCCAGGTGGAGGCGCTGGGGCAGGCGCTGCGCGAGAGCATCATCGAGGCCGACGAGGAGCTGATGATGCGGTACCTCGAGGACGAGGAGATCGCCCCCGAGGAGGTGATGGCGGCGGCGAGCACGGCGGTGGCCTCGGGCACGCTGGTGCCCGTGTTCTGCTGCTCGGGGGAGAAGGGCATCGGCATCGCGGAGATGCTCGACGCCATCGTCGCCATGTTCCCGTCGCCGGCCGACGCGCTCCGGCGCACGGGTGCCCAGCCCGGCGGCGAGGAGGGCGAGGCGGTGGCCTTCGAGGCCAGCGAGGACGCGCCCTTCAGCGCCCAGGTCTTCAAGACCCTCTACGACCCGTTCGTGGGCAAGCTCGCCTTCTTCCGCATCTACTCGGGCACCCTGAGGCCCGCCGACGGACTCTACAACCCCCGCACCGGCAAGCGCGAGAAGCTCGGCCACATCTACCGCGTGCAGGGCAAGGAGCAAGAGGAGGTCGAGGCCGCCATCGCTGGCCACATCGTCGCCGTCGCCAAGGTCGAGAGCCTCGAGGTCTCCGACACCCTCTGCGCCGAGGCCAGCCCCGTCGTCTACCCCGCGCTCGCATTCCCCACGCCCATGGTCTCCCGTGCCGCCGAGCCCAAGACCCGCGGCGACGAGCAGCGCATGAGCACCGCGCTGGCCCGCATCGCCAGCCAGGACAAGACGTTCCTCGAGGGCCGCGACCCGCAGACGGGCGAGCTGGTCATCACCGGCATGAGCGATCTGCACCTCCAGGTCGTCATGAGCCGGCTCGCGGCCAAGCCCTTCGAGGTCCAGATGGTCCTCAAGGAGCCGCGGATCCCCTACAAGGAGACCGTGACGGCGAAGGCCGAAGGCCACTACCGCCACAAGAAGCAGACCGGCGGCCGCGGCCAGTTCGCCGAGGTCTACCTCCGCGTCGAGCCGCTCGAGCGCGGCGCAGGGTTCGAGTTCGTCGACGAGACCTACGGCGGCTCGATCCCCCGCCAGTTCGTCCCGGCCGTCGAGAAGGGCGTGGTGGCGACCATGGTGAAGGGCGTCGTCGCCGGCTACCCCGCGGTGGACGTGCGGGTGGCCGTCTGCGACGGCAAGCACCACGACGTGGACAGCTCGGAGGCGGCGTTCAAGATCGCCGCGTCCCGGGCCTTCCGCGACGCCTTCGAGAGGGCGCGGCCCGTCCTCCTCGAGCCGATCGTGGACATCGAGGTGACCATCCCCACCAAGTACATGGGCGACATCTCGGGCGACCTCAGCGGCCGCCGCGGCCGCATCCAGGGCATGGCGTCCGAGGGCGACCAGCAGATCATCAGCGCACAGGTCCCTCTCGCCTCCGTGGCCAACTACTCCACACAACTCCGCTCCATGACCGGCGGCGAGGGCTCCTACACCATGGAGTTCTCCCACTACGAGGCCGTCCCCGCCAACGTCCAGCAGGAGATCGTCGCCAAGGCCAGGCGGCCCGACGACGAGGAGGAATAGCCCGGTCGGCAGGCCGAGAGCGTCGTTCAGGGGAAGCCGTCCTCCGGCGGCTTCCCCTTCATCGATCGCGGCGCTCGGCGCCCGGTGCCAGGTGGCCGGGCGGCCGGGCCTCCAGCGCCGAGCATCGGCCCATTCCGCCGGTTTGCAAAGGCCCGGTGGGCGCGGTATAATGCCCGCCTGCCCTCAAACGTCGGGAAGGAGAGCGGACGCGTGGCGAAGCTGACGAAGCGGGACGCCGACTACTCGAAGTGGTACAACGAGCTGGTCCAGCGCGCGGAGCTGGCCGACTACGCGCCGGTCAAGGGCTGCATGGTCATCCGACCCCACGGCTATGCCATCTGGGAGAAGATGCAGGCGGCGCTCGACGGCATGTTCAAGGCCACGGGCCACCGCAACGCCTACTTCCCGCTGTTCATCCCCGAGAGCTTCATGCGCCGCGAGGCCGAGCACGTCGAGGGCTTCGCGCCCCACTGCGCCGTCGTCACCCACGGCGGCGGCAAGAAGCTCGACGAGCCCCTCTACATCCGCCCCACCTCCGAAACCGTCATCTGGGCCATGTACGCCAAGTGGATCCAGAGCTACCGCGACCTGCCCATCCTCATCAACCAGTGGGCCAACGTCGTCCGCTGGGAGCTGCGGCCGCGCCTGTTCCTCCGCACCAACGAGTTCCTCTGGCAGGAGGGCCACACCGCCCACGCCACCGACGCCGAGGCCGAGGAGGAGACCCTCAGGATCCTCGGCATCTACCGGCGCTTCGCCGAGGACTGGATGGCCCTGCCCGTGCTCGCGGGGCTCAAGACCGAGGCCGAGAAGTTCGCCGGCGCGGTCCGCACCTACTGCATCGAGGCCATGACGCAGGACAAGCGGGCCATCCAGGCCGGCACCAGCCACAACCTCGGCCAGAACTTCGCCAAGGCCTTCGACGTCCAGTACCAGAGCGAAGCCGGCGAGCTCGAGTACGTCTGGGCCACGAGCTGGGGCGTCTCGACGCGTCTCGTCGGCGCCCTCGTCATGGCCCACAGCGACGACCAGGGCCTCGTCCTGCCGCCCAGGCTCGCGCCCATCCACGTCGCCATCGTGCCCATCTACAAGAGCGACGAGGAGCGGGCCGCCACCCTCGGCCTCGCCGACAAGATCCGCCACGGGCTCCCCGACGACCTGGCCGTCGAGCTCGACGACCGCGAGCAGTACTCGCCTGGCTGGAAGTTCAACGAGTGGGAGCTCAAGGGCGTGCCGCTGCGCATCGAGATCGGCCCCCGCGATGTCGCGAGTGGCCAGGTCGTCTTCGCCCGCCGCGACACCCGCGAGAAGACCGCCGTGCCCGTGGACACCGCCGCCGAGCAGATCCCAACCACCCTCGACGCCATCCAGCAGGGCCTCTTCGACAAGGCACTGGCCTTCCGCGAGGCCAACACCCACGACGTCGCGACCTACGACGAGTTCCGCGAGCGCCTGGACGCCGAGGGCGGCTTCTACCGCGCCAACTGGTGCGGTTCCACCGAAGAGGAACTGCGGGTGCAGGAGGAGACGAAGGCCACGATCCGCTGCATCCCCCTCGAGGGCGCCGAGCCCACCGGCCCCTGCTTCCTCACCGGCCAGGAGGCCGTCGCCCGCGTCGTCTTCGCGAAGGCCTATTGAGCCAGCGCCCGGGTGCCTCTCTCGCTGGGAGAAAGCCCATGATCGA
>CBFDBL010000660.1:0-3800 GCA_965603035.1 uncultured bacterium | reverse complement strand
GCTCGAGTTGCTTGCTGATGGTCAGGCGCTCGGCGTACGTGCCGGCCGCCACGCTGATGATGTCGCCTGCCGCCGCACCGCTGATGGCGGCCTGGATCGTCGTGTAGTCGCCGCCGCCGCCGGGATCGACTGTCCACATGTCGGCCCCTGCCGGCGCGACGGCAACTGCCAGCAGCGCTGCGAGCGCGATGAGCTCGATCGTGACGAACCTCACGCGCGACACTCCCTTCTGTCTCCCCGGTCTGTGCGGATCGAGGCACGGAGAAGCGTGGCGCCGCCCTGTCGGTCGCGCGTAGCCTGTGCGCGCGCACACACCCCGATACTCGGGGCGCGCCCCTCCGGGCTTCCATCACTGCGCTGTCAACGTACCGTGGTGAGTTGCCGGCTGCCCGCTGCTGCCTCCCGCGTGGTTCCGCTCCCCCTCGAAGCCACCACGCACAGCCGAGCTCACCTGAGGCAGGTCGCTCAGGCAGCAGTCGCTGAGCGGTCCCTCCCTGCCTCGGCCCTAACATTCAACGTCAACGTCTGATAGTGTAGCAAATCCCGTGCCGGGCGCGGCCAGCGCCCGCCGGTTTCTCCGTATCCCACTGCGCCAAAAGGGGATGCGCCGCGCTCGCCGCGGGGTGCGTCCGGGGCCTGCCGGCGGCCTCATGTTGACGATCGGCAACGCCCGGATCCGCCCCCGCACCCCATGTCCATGCCGCTACTTGACTTACCCCATGTTGCCGAGTGGCAACACCATGTTGCGGCATGTCAACATGATTTGGCCGTCCCAAGGCCGTCCCGACGGCCCATCAGGGGGTGTGCTCGACCTCGCCATCGGCCGTGATCGCCTGCTCGAAGCGATGGCCGCCGGCCTCGATGCGGAGGCTGCCGGTCTTCCAGCCGAGGGCGATGGGCCCACTGGCGCCAACGGGCCTATCGAGGTCGAGCTCCTTGGCCCACTCGCGCGGCTTCCCGTCGCGAATCACCGTGGGCAGGTCGCTGTCGGGGTCGTGGGTGAGCTTGAGCGTGGCGCCGGCCGAGCTGGTCAGGACAGCCGTGCCGGCAGCCAGTCCGCCGAGATCGATCCTGCCCCGGCTCGCGACCTTCTGCTTGAAGTCCGCGTAGGCGCCGTGGGTCTGCTGCTCGCCGACCTCCATCGCGAAGCCCGCGTAGCCTCCGTCCCTGGTCGGCGCCTTCAGCGTCCTCTGGCCCACGTAGAGTCTTACCCGCTTGCCCGCGACGGCCAGGGCCTCGGGCTCGCCGAGGCCGATGGGGCGGATGGCGACCCACGTCCGCTCGAAGCGGAGGAACCAGATGCCGTCCTCGGTCTCGCGCGTCACCGTCTTCGGCACCTGGAAGCAGAAGCTCGCGGGCTTGTCCATCACCGGCCGCAGCCAGATGGCGCAGTTGTGCAACTGCGCCATCTGGTCGCCGCCGCGCTTGCCCGGGCCAGCCCACTCGCCGCCCGTGTTGACCACCAGGAAGTCCACGCCGCGCCGCGCGTTCCAGGCCGTGAGCTTGAAGGGCCCCACGTCGCCGGCGGGGCCGGCGGACGCGACGCTGCCGAGCATGTGCGTGTGGCCGATGTAGAGGGTCTCCCAGTACTGCGGCGCCTGGAGGGCGGCCGCGCTGCGGTAGGCGTAGGGCGGCTTCGTGACGAGCAGCTCGACGGGCTTGCGGAACTGCTTGCGAGCGAGGGCGACGACGGCAAGGGGCGGGCGGTAGGCGCTGGTGATGCAGTGGATCTCGTCGGGCCCAGGCCGCGGGTCGGGCACGGGGCAGTCGCCGAAGTAGAGGCCCAGGATATGGGAGGCGCCGGCGCCCCACACGACGTTCGAGCCGCCGTAGTCGCGCTTGGTCGGGCCGCCGAACCCGCCGCGGACATACTTGACGGCGCCGGCGGCGAAGAGCCAGCCGAGCGCGGCCTTCGCCAGGGCACGGGCCTCGTCGTCCTGGGCGAAGTCGTAGAGGCTGAGATAGGGTGCGATGGTGTGGCCGTGGTAGTTCTCGCTGTCCCACTCGCTCATGCCCGTGTGGTAGAGGCCGGTGACGTAGTTGCGGATGCGGCCGAGGTAGAGATTGCGGACCGCCACGCTGCCGGTCGCCTCGGCCATGAGGTAGACGGAGGTCTCGCGCATGGCGCGGAGGTTGTCGGTCGAGCGGATGTCCACCCAGGAGCCCCACTTGTCGGGCCGCCAGCCCTGCTTCTTCGGGCCGCCCTTGCCGTAGAGCGGGTGAGGACGTCGCAGCGGGTCCTTCTCGGTCCAGAGCCTGGCGCCGTCGACCAGGCGCGTTCGGTAGGCGGGGTCGTTCATAGTGGCGGCATGACGAAACCACGCCGCAAGAAGCCCGCTCCGAAGCGCAAGCCAAAGCTGCGGTCCAAGGACATCGCCGGGGCCAGGTACCTGCGGAGCGTGATGGATCTCCTCCGGCCACTCCGCGCCTACAAGGACTGCGCGAACCGTACGCTGCACTTCGACGAGTACGTGGCTTACCTGCTGCTCTACTTCTTCAACCCCATCGTGACCAGCCTGCGGGGCCTCCAGCAGGTGAGCACTCTCGCGAAGGTGCGTCGCAAGCTCAAGCTCCCCCGCTTCTCGCTGGGCAGCTTCTCGGAGGCTCGCAACGTCTTCGACCCCTCGCTGCTCGAGCCGCTCATCGGCGCCCTCGTCGAGGAGGTTGCCGACGCCGGGCTCGACCCGCGCCTGTGGGCCCTCGACGTGGCGGCCACGGTCGTGGACGGCACGGCCATCCGCGCCCTGCCCAAGATGGTCTGGGCACTGTGGCGGGACGACGAGCACCGTGCCGCGAAGGTCCACCTCGAGTACAGCCTGCTCAAGGCCGTGCCCACGCGCGCCACCGTGACCGACGCCAGTACCTCGGAGGGCCGCGTCCTGCGTCGGACCCTGGCCCGCGACAAACTCTACGTCCTCGACCGCGGCTACGCCGACTACGGCCTCCTGGCCGCCATCGTCGAGGCCGAGAGCTCCTTCCTGGTCCGGCTCCACAGCAACGCCGTCTACGAGGTCCTCGACGAGCGGCCCGTGGACGCCGCCGCTCGGGACCGCGGCGTCGAGCGCGACGTGGTGGTCCGGCTCGGCTGCGACGCCTCGCCCGAGCTCCACGGGCGCAAGGTTCGCCTCATCCAGCTCCGCGTCACCGACCCCAACGCCCTCGTCGGACGCCCGCGCAAGCCCCGCGTGGACCGCAAGACCAAGACCCATCGCACCACCAAGACCGAACACGTCCTGGTGCTCGCCACCGACCGCCTCGACCTCGACGCGGCCCTCGCGGCCGACCTGTACCGGTGGCGGCGCCAGATCGAGCTCTTCTTCCGGTGGTTCAAGACCATCCTGGGTGCCGACCGGCTGCTCTCGCTCAGCCGCAACGGGCTGACCCTGGTGGTCTACAGTGCGCTCATCGCCTCGCTGCTCATCACCCTGTGGACGGGCCGCAAGCCGACCAAGCGCACCTGCGAGATGCTCTGCCTGTACTTCCTGGGGTGGGCCGAGGCCGACGAAGTCGAAGCCCATCTCGCCAGGCTCGACGCAGCGGAGCAGTAAGCCGGCCGACGGGCATCCCGCACCTCGGCCTGGAGGGGGAGTGCATGCCTGGATCGTGCGCCCCCTCCGCGCATCCTCCTCCCTCACACCGACTTCGTCCAGTCCCCACCCCCTCGCGCTGCCATGCTCGCCACACTGCGAATACCGTGCCGAACAGTATTGATCGCACTTACGTAACTCAAGTTGACTGGTTTTTCCGGAGGTCTCTGGCAGGAAAGGCTGGACAAAGGGCGGCTCATCGGCGAGAAGGGA
>CBFDBL010000659.1:0-3804 GCA_965603035.1 uncultured bacterium | reverse complement strand
CCGCACAGCCGGGTGCCGCTGTCGTGGGGCACGGACGCGCGGGCGATCCTGCTGTGCCTCGCGGTGTGGGTGGGGGTGACCGCGGTGTTGTGGAAGGCGGCGCCGCGGCGCACCGTCGCCGTCTTCTGCCTCGGCTGGTGGTTCATCGTCCTGCTGCCCATGTCGAACCTGCTGCCTCTGAGCATGCTGGTGGCGGAGCGGTATCTCTACATGCCGCTGGTGGGGATGTGCGCGCTGGGCGCCGACGTGGTGGGGAGCCTGTGGCGTCGGCGGCCGAAGCTGGTGAGCGCCTGCGTCGCCGTCGTCCTCGCGCTCCTGGTCGTGCAGACCTACACCCGCAACCGCGCGTGGTACGACGGGCGGAGCTTCTGGCGCGACGGGGTCTCGAAGTGGCCCCGCTCGCCCATCACGCGCATCGGCCTCGCCGCCTCGCACATCGACTGCGGCGCGCCCATGCTCGCCTGGAAGCAGTACGAGCGGATCATCTACCCCCGCGGCATGGCCCACTCGATGAACCCCGAGCACACCGAGCTCGTCAACGCTGGCCTGCTCGAGTGCTACGAGCGGGTGGCCCGCCGCTTCGAGGCCGAGGGCCGCCCCGACGACGCCATCGCCGTCCACGAGGCCGTCGTCCGCCAGATGCCCCAGAGCGTCGGCCCCCGCGTCAAGCTCGCCGGCGCCTACGAGCGACACGGGCGCCGCGACAAGGCGCGCGAGCAGGTCGAGGCCATACGCAAGATGGAGAGCGGATACGAGGGCCTCACCGAGGAGCTGCGCCGCCTCCTCTCGGACCAGGAGCCCGGCACGGGCCCCTGACGCGCCTGCCCCGGCCGGCGCACGCCCCCCCACCGCCCACCGAACGCCGAGCGGGCCGTTCGGTGCAAGTGTATATGGTGCAGATGCTTATGGTGCTGGGGCCCGAGGCCGTAGAATCGATTCTACGGCACTTTAGGGGCCTTGCGCGACCCAGGATACCTCCGGCGGCGCCGGGCCGTCTGCGCGCGGTCATAAGTGTATGTATAAACTTGCCTTGGGGAGATCGGCGATCCGGCCGCGCCGGCACGCCGGGGGGGCTAGAATCGCCGCTGAGCGGCCGGCCGCGCGGGGCCGGCTCGCTCAGTTCCTGAGCCGTTCGAGCAGTCCGCCGGTCTCGCCGACGCCGCGCTCGAGGTCGATCTCGGTGTTGGTCTTGAACTCGACGTGGCTGTCGAAGAACAGGACGGACATGCCGCCGTTGCGCGGCTCGCCGTGGTTGACCGAGAGCTGGGTGTCGTCGCAGGCCATGGGCATGTTGGGCGGGTAGTCGTCGCGGAGGGCGACCGGGGTGCCGGTGGCGTCGGTGAGGCTGCGGTAGTGCATGGCGGCGTAGCTGACGGTCTGTTCGTCGAAGAGGCCCGGCTGGGCGCCATCGGCGCCGAGGCTGGCGCCGTCGTTGTTGCTGTCGGGCGAGCTGGGGCAGATGAGGACGGCGGGGTCGGGCACGACGGCGGTCCAGTAGAGGCTTGCGAGCCACTCGGCGCCGTTGAAGTCGTCGGGCCGTGTGCCGCGGCCGAGCGGGAAGGGGTAGTAGCGTCCCTCGCCATGCTCGACGAGGTACACGGAGGCGCCCATGGCGAGCTGGTTGAGGTTGTTGCGGCATCGGATGCGCCGTGCCTCCTCGCGCGCGCGCGCCAGCGCAGGGAGCAGCATCCCCGCCAGGATCCCGAGCACGGCGAGCAGGACCAGACCACCGCACCCGACGGCGACCACGATGATGGCGATGACGGGCGCCTTCGAGCCCCCGCTGCTCGGCGGCTGCGGCTGTGGCGGCTGTGCCATCGGCTTCCCTCCTTCCTGGGGTTCCGGCCTAGTTCCTGAGCTGGCAGAGCAGCCCCGTGCGGCTGCCGACGCCGCACTCGAGGTCCACCTCGATGTGGGTCTTGAACTCGACGTGGCTGTCGAAGAAGAGGACGGACATGCCGCCGTTGTTGCTGCGGCCGTGGTGTATGGGGCCTTGGGTGTCGTCGCTGGCCATGGGCATGTTGGGCGGGAAGTCGTCGCGGATGGCGCCCGGGACCACGCGTCCGCTGGCGTCGGTCGCGATTCGGTACTGGGTGGTCCCACCCCAACCGGGGAAGGCGAGCTGCCTGTGGCCCGTGCCGGCGTGGCCGCGGCCCGGTCCGCCGCTGCGGAAGTGCATGGCGGCGTAGCTGACGGTCTGGGGGCCGAAGCGGTCGGGCACGGCGCGGGTGCCGAGGTCCTGGCCGTCGGCATTGGTGTCGTCGGTGCTGGGGCAGAGGAAGGCCGTGGGGTCGGTGAGGGCGCCGGCCCAGTAGAGGCTGGCGAGCCACTCGGCGCCGTTGTAGTCGTCGGGGCGCGTGCCGAGGCCGAGCGGGCAGGGGTACCAGCGGTTGTCGCCGTGCTCGTTGAGGTAGGTGGCCATGCCCTTGGCGAGCCAGTTGAGGTGGGTGCGGCACCGGATCCTGCGGGCCTCCTCGCGCGCCCGGGCGAGGGCGGGCACGAGCATGGCTGCCAGGATGCCGACGACGAGGAGGAAGCCGGCGCCGAGGGCGCCGAGCACGATCAGGACGGTCTGCGTGCTGGAGAGCCCGTCGGTACGTCCCGTCGAGCGCATTGCCGTGCCCCCTTCGTTGCGGCGATGCCGTGCCGCGCGGTGGCCGCGGGTCTCGCGAGCGCACGGCATTCTACTGCGCGTGGGCGGAGCGTGTCAAGCGGTAGGCGGGCCATGGGAGAAGCCCGCCGCGGGGCGGGCTTCTCTGTGTGGCGCCGTCGGGGTGAGCCTCGCTGACTAGTTACTGAGTCGCCACAGGCGCCCGGGCTTCTGGCCCACGCCCCGCTCGACGTCCACATCGGTGCTGCTCCAGCCAGCGACGTGGGAGTCGAAGAAGACGACGGACATGTGGCCGTTGTTGGCCGGGCCGTGGTTGATGACGCCCTGGGTGTCGTCGCAGCCCAGGGGCACGTTGGGTGGGAAGTCGTCCCGGATGACGCTGGCGAGCGGGTTGCCGCCCGAGTCCGTCATGCTGCGGTAGTGCATGCCCGCGTAGCTGACGGTCTGGGAGGCGAAGGTGCCCGCGACCGCGTGGTGGGTTCCCATGTCCTGCCCGCGGTGGTTCTCGTCGGGAGAGCTGGGGCAGATGTAGACGCCGGGTTCCGGGATGACGCCGGACCAGTAGAGACTGGCAAGCCATTCGGCGCCGTTGTAGTCGTCGGGGTCGATTCCGCGACCGAGAGGGCAGGGGTAGAAACGGTTGTCACCGTGTTCGTTGAGGTAGGTCGCGAAGCCTTTGGCGAGTTGGTTGAGGTTGTTCTTACAACGGATTCGCCGTGCTTCCTCACGAGCCCTGGCGAGTGCGGGGAGAAGCATCCCCGCGAGAATAGCGATAATGGCGATAACGACCAGGAGCTCGATCAGGGTGAAGCCATGGCGTGTCGTCATCGGGCTCACCCCCTTTCTTGATTTGTCAAGGAGCAAGGCCCCACGACGGCGCCACCCCGAGTATAGCGCCGGCGCGCCCGGGTGCGCAAGGGGAAACCGGCGGCGGGCGCGCTTTTCTGCGGTGCCGTAAGGTCAGTCAGGAGAGGGGGAGGCGAGGGGGCGCCAAAAAGAGCGGCCCGCACCGAGGTGCGGGCCGCTCTGAGCCATTGTGCTTTGGCGCGTCAGTTGCTGAGCTGCCAGAGCAGAGGCTGTGGGCCGGTGCCGCTGTTGCGTGCGCCGACGCCACCGTGGTCGGTGCTGGTGATATCGACGTCGGTGTTCGTCCTGAACTCGACGTGACTGTCGAAGAACAGGACGGCCATGCC
>CBFDBL010000658.1:0-3809 GCA_965603035.1 uncultured bacterium | reverse complement strand
AGTAGGCGTCGCAGCCGGCCGTGATGGCACCCTCGCCCGCGGCTTCGTTCCCTGCCATCAACACCTGGTTCGCCATCGGTGCGGTTCCTGTCCTACTTGCCCAAGCGGAGCCTGTCGCCGAGGTGGCGCTGGAGGCCGGCCTCGACGACGCGGCGATGGGTGTCCTCGACGTCGTAGGCGACGCGGCGGAAGGTGAAGGTGCTCTGCTCGAGATCGAGGATGCCGTAGGCCGCGTCGGGGTTGCCGTCGCGCGGCTGGCCGACGCTGCCGGGGTTGATGAGGTAGGGCATCCTGGGCTTGAGCTGGACGGTCTGGCCTGGCTCGATCTGGCGGGCCACCCTGCCGTCGCCGATGAGCATGGGCACGTGGGTGTGGCCGAAGAGGCACACGAGCACGCCGCCATACTCGGCGCGGAAGTACTTGTAGTTGGCGATGGCCATCTCCGAGGAGACGATGTACTCGTCGGGGTCGCGCGGCGAGCCGTGCGCGAGGAGGATCCTGTCCTCGAAGAGCTCGCTGTCGGGGAGCCTCTGGAGGAAGCTGAGGTCGGCAGGGGTGAGGGCGCGGCGCGTGTAGTCGATGGCCTGGGCGGTGGCCGCTCGGACCTCGTCGGAGATCTCGCCGAGGGTGTAGCGGTCGTGGTTGCCGCGGATGCAGTGGATGGGCAGGGCTTCGAGCTCGGTGACGACCTCGTGGGGGCTGGGGCCGTAGCCGACGAGGTCGCCGAGACAGAGGTAGGCGGCCACGCGCTGCTCGGCGATGTCGTCGAGGACGGCGCGCAGGGCAGCGAGGTTCGAGTGGATATCGGAGAGGATCGCGTAGCGGGGGGCGAAGGAGCGCATGAGGTCTCGCAGCGTGCCTACAAGCGGTGCAAGGTCAGCGCGGCCTCGGGGCACACGGTCGTGCAGCGGCGGCAGCCGCTACAGCCCTTGTCCACCACCACGCGGGCCGGATAGATCCCCCTGACGTTGGGTGAGGACGAGAGCTCGAGGACCCCCTGCTCGCAGAATGCGACGCACAGGCCGCATCCCTTGCAGTAGCGCTCGTCAATCTCGACCGCGACAGCCGTGGGTGCTGCCGCCCCAGTGGAGCTTTTCGCGGAGCGTGTCATAGTAGGTCCGTAGTCCCAGATCGATGAGCAGGAAGCGATGCGCCGCCCGTCGGATGACGATGCGATCGCCTTCGGCTATCTCCTCGTACACCTGGCCGTCGATGGTGAGGCCCGCCTTGACCGGGGTCGATTCGGCGCGCAGCTCGATGGTCACCCCGGCCGGCAGCACCACGGGCCGATTCGTCAGCGTGTGGGGGCAGATGGGCGTGACCACCATCGCCTCCACGCACGGCTCCAGCACAGGCCCTCCTGCCGACAGTGAGTGCGCCGTGGACCCCGTCGGCGTCGATACGACCACACCGTCCCCATTGTAGGTAGTCGCTCGCTTGCCGTCAACCAGGAGGCCGAAGGCCACGAGCCGCGACAGCGCGCCGCGCGAGACCACCACGTCGTTGAGCGCCAGCCACTCCGCGGACGAGCCCGACTCCCGCTCCAGCACGCACCGGAGCATCATCCGCTCCGAGACGCGGTAGCGCCCCGCCAGGATGTCGTCGAAGCGCTCGCGGAACTCCCCGGGCAGCACCTCGGCCAGGAAGCCGAATTTCCCGAGGTTCACCCCGACGGCCGGCATCTGGTTCTCGCCCAGCCGCCGCGCCGTCGAGAGGATGGCACCGTCGCCCCCCAGGATCACCGCCAGGTCGGCTTCCACACGAGCCAGGTCCGCGTCCAGGCCCAGGTCCGCCAGCACCACGTCCACGCGCTCGCGCAGCCACGGCAGCATCTCCGAGACGGCCGCCGCGATCTGAGGCTTCCCGCTGTTCCCCGTCAGGATGATGCGCTTCACGATGCCGCGTCGCCTCCCAGCTCCCCGATCACCCGTGCCGCGATCCCCTCGGCGCTCAGGCCCAGTCCCTCCAGCAGCGCCGCCCGCTCCCCGTGCTCGACGAACGCGTCCCCAATGCCCAGGCACGCCACCCGGGCCCCGCACCCGCCCTCCTCTGCCAGGGCCTCGAGCACGGCCGACCCGAACCCGCCCTGCACGGCGTGGTCCTCCAGCGTGACGAGCAGCGGCACCCGCGCGCCCAGGCCCGCGAGCAGCGCGGCGTCCACCGGCTTGGCGAACCGCGCGTTGACGACCGCCGCCTCCACCCCGCGCTCGGCCAGCAGCGCCGCCGCCTGCCACGCCCGCTCGACCATCGCCCCGTAGGCCACGAGCGCCGCGCCGCCCCCGTCGCGCAGCAGCTCGCCCTTGCCAACCGCGACGGGCGCGCCCGCCGGCCACTCGATGGCGGGCACGGGGGCCTTCGGGAACCGGATGGCCCAGATGCGATCGCTGCCGACGGCGGCCTCGAGCATCGCCTCGAGCTCGGGCCCGTCCTTCGGCGCGGCCAGGACCAGGCCCGGGACGTGGCGCAGGTAGGCGATGTCGAACACGCCCTGGTGGGTCGCGCCGTCCGGCCCCACGATGCCCGCGCGGTCCATGCACAGCACGGCCGGCGTGCCCTGGAGACACAGGTCGTGGACCACCTGGTCGTAGCCTCGCTGGAGGAAGGTCGAGTAGATGGCCACGACGGGCTTGAGCCCCGCGCCGCTCAGTGCGCCGGCGAAGGCGACCGCGTGCTGCTCGCAGATGCCGACGTCGAAGAAGCGGCCCGGGAACTCCCTGCCGAACTCGACCAGCCCCGTGCCGTCCTCCATGGCCGCGGTGATGGCCACCACGCGGTCGTCGCGGCGGCCGATGCGACAGAGGGCCTGGGCGAAGACCGACGTGTAGCTTGGGCTCTCGGGCTTCGCGGCGGCCTCGGGCTCCTCGACGGGGCCGGGCGTCGGCTTCGCGCTGTGGTAGCGGGTCGGGTCGCTCTCGGCCCTGCTGTGGCCGCGGCCCTTCTCGGTCACCACGTGGAGGAGGATCGGCCCGGCGAGCTCGTGCACGCCCTCGAGGATCTCGATGAGATCCGTCAGGCTGTGGCCGTCGATCGGGCCGAACGAGCGGAAGCCGAGCTGGTCGAAGAGGCTCTCGGGCGAGACCGTGGCCTTGATGCCGTCCTTAAGGTGCGTCAGGGCATGCTCGACCGCGCCGCCGACGTAGGGCAGGCGGCTCACCACGCGGCGGACCTCGCGCTTCGCCTCGTTGTAGAAGCGCGTGGACCGCAGGCGGTCCAGGTGCTGCGACAGCCCGCCCACGGTCGCGCTGATCGACATCCTGTTGTCGTTGAGCACGATCAGCAGGTCCTTGCCGAGCGCCCCGGCGTAGTTGAGACCCTCGAGCGCGATGCCCGTTGTGAGCGACCCGTCGCCGATCACGGCCACGACGCGGCGCTCCCGCCCCATCAGCTCGTCGGCGCACACGAGCCCCAGCGCCGACGACACCGACGTGCCGTTCGCAGACAAGGGCGAGTCGCGTCAACCCCTTTTTCTCGAGCAGTTCCCTGCCCAGAAAGCCATGGCAGATGTATGGGCGGTCTCCGTTGCATCCGAGCTTCGGGGCATGCGTTAGAAATATACCGATATCGTGAAGCATGGCGGCTTTTAGAATGAAATCAAGATCCGGGTTCAGGTGGGAAACCCTTTCTGCCGCTGCCAGCGCAAAATCCCCGACCTGTTTGCCGTGCGCGATCAGGAGACGGTAGGCCAAAGAGCCTGGATTGTAATACTCAGTGAGAATGCCGATAGGATCCAGCATGGTTAAGGTCCTCAAGTAAAGTGCGATTTTCAATTTTCGAATCTTTAGAGGTTCATCAAACTTCGAAAATCGCAC
>CBFDBL010000657.1:0-3810 GCA_965603035.1 uncultured bacterium | reverse complement strand
CGCCCTTTCAGGGCTCGGAGGGTCCCCCGCTGCCTGTCCCAGGGCTGCGCCCTGGGCTATGCGATCGCGCCCTTTCAGGGCTTCGGACACGGAACCGCCTGCTCTGACACTCAATCTCGCCCGCGCGGGCGCGGAGCGGTGACCGCTGCGCGCTTGACGCGCCGCGTGAAGCCGTCATGATGGAGTCACGCGGCGCGTGACGACGACGGGACGGTCGAGGTGTCAAGTGTCAAGTGTCCAGTGCCAAGTGGAAGAGAAGAGGGCCGATTGCCGACCGCCTCCGCCTCTTCGCTTCTACTCGCCCCTCGAACCTCGAACCTCGAACCTCTCCCTGCCGACTGCCGACTTCGCTTCTCCCGGAGCCCGCCCCGCTGATGCCTGACGACCGCGGCAAGCCGAGCGACCGCCCGATCCGCCGGCTGCGGCCAGCCGAGGAGCTGCTGCGCTCGGGCGAGCGGCTGTACTACGAGGGCGAGTTCCTGCTGGCGGCGCGGGAGTTCGGCCGGGCGCGGCGCCACGACCCGACGCTGTTCGCGGCGTGGGCCGAGGAGGTGGACGCGTGCCTGCGCGGCGGCGACGTGGCCGCTGCCGAGGAGGTGGCGGACGAGGCGATCGACACGTATGGCAAGGTGCCGGTCTTCTACGCCGCCAAGGCGCTCGTGCTCGCGCACCAGGGCGAGGTGAAGGCGGCGAACCAGCACTCCGACGTCGCCGTCGCACACGACGACGGGCGGATGCTCACCTGGCTGAGCAAGGCGGAGGTGGTGCTGGCCTCGGGCGCGCGGGGGGTGATGCACGGCGTCGAGAGCTGCTTCGCGCGTGCCGCGCAGCACGACGCGACGCGCTGGCGAGCGCAGTTCCGAGCCGCGCTCGCCCTGGCGCGCTGGGGCCACCCCGACCGCGCGATCGGGCGCCTGCGCCACGTGACCGACCTGCGGCCCGCCATCCCCTTCGTCTGGCAACTCATCGGCGACTGCCACCGCCAGCTCGGCGACCGCGCGCAGGCGCGCGAGGCCTACGGCATCGCGCTCTCGCGCCGCCCCGACTACGCGCCCGCGCTCGACGCGCTCCGCTCGATGACCCTCTGGGGCCGTCTCCGCGAGCGGGTGGCTCGGCTGCTCCGGCGCCGCAGGCCCCGGTAGGGCCGCGAGACGGCGCGTCAGTGGAGGGGGCCGCCGGACCGGGTGGCCTCGCGCACCGCATCCACCACGGCGCGACTGGGCTCGATCTGCTGGCGGACGCTGCGGGTCGCATAGCAGCCCCTGCCGCCGTAGAGCCGGCCGAGGATCCTCGCGGCCAGGCACACCATGCCCTGGCTGGCCTGCGGGATCGTCGCGTTGCCTGCATGGACGAACGCGTAGGCCCAGTGGGCGAGGGAGAGCAGGCTGGCCGTCTGGAGGCTGGCGAGCGCCAGGTTGCGGTGGTAGCAGCCCAGGGTGTGGAGCCTGCGGTCCACGTCGCGGTGCTCGCTGGCGCAGCCGGGGAACCACACGGCACGGGCGGAGCGCTGGGCGTAGAGCAGGTCGGCAGGCGTCGAGCTCTCGCCGCGCATCGGTTCGAGCTTCGTGTCGGGGCCGAGGGGTGCGGGCGCTTCCTTGCTCCAGAACCGACGCCACGTGCACAGGCCGTGGAGGGCGCGATGCACCGCGTGGCCCGAGGGGACGGCCTTGTCGATGGGCGCCTGCTCCACATCCACGACGGTGGCGACGGAGAAGGGCGGCCGGGGCGGCCCGCCGAGGAACGCGCCGCGGGCCACGGCGGCGACCCGGTCGAGCAGGCGTGCCCCGAGCTCGAGCGCGGTGCAGGTGAGACGCGTGCTGTCGCGGAGCCAGCAGACGGTGCGCCGCGTCTGGCGGGCCCGGCGTGCCGCGTCCACGGCGTCGGCCAGGGGCAGGGGGCCGGGCAGGTAGAGCGTGACGATCGCCGCGGCGCCGTGGGGATAGGCCAGGCCCTCGGCGGCAACGCGCACGCCGTCCTGCCCTCGCTCCACCCGCGCCAGCGCGGCCACCCGCAAAGGCATCAGGTGCCGCCAAGCGCACTTCGAGTCCACTTGCTCGGCCGCGTCCAGCGATCGCACCTCCAGGTAGCGCTCCCAGAAATGCTGCGGGGCGCCGCCCACCCAGGGCAAGGCCCAAAGGCCCCCGCCCGCTCGCGCAGCCCCGAGCGCCGTCTGTAGCCGCGGCCAACTGCCGAGCGCCGACGCCGCAGGGTCGGCGTAGCTCCGCGCCCACAGCAGCGACACCCGGAGCCGGCGCACCATAATCGCCATTGACTTCGCCCTCCTCGCGCGCTATACTCCCAGACGGCGGTTGACAAGCTTTGCGGAACCGAACGGTGTTTCAGCCTACCAGGCTGAACGCAGCCTACCAGGCTGAACGACTCGCGTAGCTCTACGGGAGCTACCTTCCCGCTCACGCCATCTTCTCCCTCAGCAGACCGATGGCAGCCTGGGCCGCGCTCGCCTTGTCGAGTTCGTCCCCAGAGGTCGGCCCTTTGATCGGCCCTGTGCCGTCCCATGCCACGACGACGCTGCGCTTCTTGCGCCCGCGCGCCAGCGCGCGGGCGAGGGCCCAGGGGCTGGACGCCGCCCACAGGGACCGACGGAATGCGTCGTAGCCCTCACTGTCCTCCCGCGTCCACTGCCAGGAGATGCCGGGCAGGAGCCAGCGGCCGTGCTGCTCGAGCTGGGCCACGAAGCACGTGGTCTGCTGCCCCCCGACCGTCACGGTGGTCTCGGGCAACGGCAGGGTCACGCCGGCGACGGCCAGCTTGTCGAGGAACCAGATCGGCCGGTCGCCGGGTGAGGGAGCCAGGAACCGACGGGAGAGCTTGAGGCCCCCCCACCGCACGACCGCCGCCAGAGCCCAGAGCAACAGCCCCGCTGCCAGCGAGATCATCCAGACCCGGAAGACATCGCGTAGGCCGTAGCCGCTCAGGTAGTCGCGGCGCTCGCCCAGCCAGCCGGTGACGGCCGGGTAGGCGGGCGCCATCAGCAGCGAGAGGGTGATCACCACGGCCCAATAGCGGGGGTCCGTCGCAGGGGTGGCGATCGTCCGGCGCGGCGCCACCCATCGCCACAGGGCAACAAAGGCCGTGAGGATGAGGAAGCCGGGCACCAGGTAGAACGTGGGCAGGCCGAGGAGCTTGAGCAGCTCGCTCTCGCCGACGACGCCGAGCTGGCATTCGTGGGTCGCCACGAGGCTGCCGGTGCGCGCGCGGCCTCGCTCCTGCCAGGCCAAGCGCACCTCGAAGACCAGGAGGCGCTTGCCCGGCTGCGCGGCGTCGGCCGCGACGGCCTCGACGGGGAAGGCGCGGACCTCGTTGGGCGCGAGCCGCGCCTCGGCGCCCAGGTCGGGCAGCCTCAGCTTCACGTACTGGGTCTTGCCGGGGATGATCCGGCTGACCTGGATCGGCAGGCTGTACTTGTTGCGGACCTCGAGGAAGAGCAGATACGGGTCCCGCTCCCGGAGACGGGTGAGGGCCGTCCTGACCTTCACCTCGGCGATCGAGGCGATGTCGGCCGCGGGGCGCTCCGCGACCGCCAGGGCCGCGAAGGCCACGCCCTCGACCATCCCCTTGCCCTTGGCGTCCTGCCGCTCGAAGCTGAGCTGGAAGCGGGCGTGGCCCTCGCCGTGCGCGTCGGCGGCGTACGTCACCGCCACAAGCCACGCACGGCTCGCCCCGGGCGCCAACGGCTCCCCTGCGTCCACCTCGCCGACGACCGTGACGCCGGCACCCGCCTCCCACGCGAGGCGCCGGACGTGCACGGCCCCCTCGCCGCCGTTGGTTGCGACGAGCGCCACCGAGGCG
>CBFDBL010000656.1:0-3819 GCA_965603035.1 uncultured bacterium | reverse complement strand
CTGGAGCCGGAATCCGCCCAGCGCGCCGGCGCTCTGCCGCAGCGCGACCTCATCGAGCTGTGCTACAGCGGCCAGTTCACCCGCGACGAGCTGATCGACGAGCTGACGACCCGCGGCGGGCTCCACTCGTACCTCGGCGAGCATCGCTTGGAGGCCATCGAGCAGCGCATCGAGGACGGCGACGAGGAGGCGGCACGCGCGGTCGACGCGATGATCTACCAGATCGCCAAGGCCATCGGCGCCATGTGCGTCGCCGCCGGCCCCGACGCCGAAGCCATCATTCTCACGGGCGGCCTCTGCCGCTCCTCCCTCATCGTGCAGGGCCTCAAGAAGCGCCTCGCCCATCTCCTGCCCGTGTTCGTGCTCAAGCACACGCCCGAGATGGAGGCCATGGCGCTCGGCGCCTGCCGCGTGCTGTGCGGCGAGGAGCAGCCGCACCGCTACCAGCCGCCCGAGCCAGCCGACGAGGCGCCCTGACGCGCTACGGCTCGGGCCACTAGCTGAGGAGCTCATCGGAATGGCCGACGAGCAGGACAAGAAGCACTGGGTATTCCGAGTCCACCTGGCCGACCGCGCGGGCGCACTGACGAGCATCGCCTCGGCCTTCTCCAACCGCGGCATCTCCATCGAGACCGTCGTCGGCCACGGCGCCGCCTACACCGCCAGCCACGACGGCACCGTCGTCGCCACCGTCCGCTGCACCGAGGAGCAGAAGGACGAGATCGTCCGCGTCGTCAAGCGCCTCTCCAAGGTCCTCTCCCTCGAGGAGCACCCCTACGACTCCGAGAGCCTGCGCAAGAGCGCCATCTGCCACGTCTCCCGAAAGCTCACCCCCCGCGACGTGGCCGGCCGCGAGACCTTCCTCACCTGCGAGCCCATGGCCGGCGAGCGCGGCGTCCACTCCTACTTCCTCGCGGGCTCGCCCAGCGAGCTCGACCCCATCCTCGCGAGGCTCCGCGACGAAGGCGTCCTGCTCGACGTCGTCTACGCCGTCGTCGGGCTCTAGCCCACAGAGGGCGGCCGACTGCACAACGCTGAAGGCGAAGGGCAGAGGCAGGAATGCCAGATACCGGATGCCAGATGCCAGATCGCCGGCCGCCCACGGCGCCGCCGCGGGATCACGCACTGCGCTCCAAGCATCGCGTATCGGGTGCCCTCCTGCTCGTCGCACTCGCGCTCAGGGCGTCGGCTGTTGAGCCGAGTCGCATCGTCGCCGCCGAGGGCCGCGGCTACCTCGAGCAGGTCGGCGGCCAGCTCATCCTCCACGTCGCCGGCACCCCCTACGAGATGGGCTGGCAGCACGGCCGGCTGCTCCGCGAGACCGTTCGCGGCATCGGCGACGGCGTCAAGAAGCGGGACGTGCCGGCCAGGCGACTGCGCGCCACGGAGGATCAGTTCCGCCGCGCGGCCCCGCCCGACCTGTGGGCCGAGGCATGCGGGGTCGCGGACGGGGCCGGCGCGTCGCGCCCTCACTTCCTCTCCGCCGTCTCGCTGAGCACGGTCTTCTCCGATGGGCTCAGCTCGACGGTCGCGGCGTGGGGGCGCGCGACGACGGGCGGCCACGCCCACCATGCCCACGCTGCCGCCGACACCTTCGGTGCCCTGCTGATGCAGGTGCGCATCCGCCCCGTCGTCCTGGTCGCCGAGCCGGCCGACGGTCTCCCGTGCGTCTGCCTGACGCGCGCGGGGAGCCTGCTCGCGCAGACGGGGATGAACGCGGCGGGCATCGCCGTCAGCCTGGTGCCCACCGATCAGCGGTTCCTGGACCGGCCCGGCTGGCCGGCGAGCCTGGAGCAGGGCCTTCGCTTCGACGTGCGGCGCGTGCTGTGCCGAGCCGGCAGCCTCGACGAGGCCGTGGCAGCCGTGCGGGCAGCGATGGGCAAGCGCCGCTTCTGCTGCGTCGTCAGCGGCCCCGAGGATGCCGTGGTGCTCGAGGGCCGCGACGGACGCGTCGAGGTGCTGCGGCCCGGCGACCCTGCGTCCAACACGCCGCCCCACATTGCGGTCCCCGACGTCCTCCGCCGCACTGGCCACTTCGTGCACCCGGCCATTGCCCCCGGCGCACGGGAGGGTCTGCACCCCGTCTACGAGAGCCCTGCGTCGTGGGGGCGCTACTGGCTGCTGACCGACGGCATCGGCCGTCGCTACGGGCGGCTCGACGCCGCGGGGCTGCTCCGCCTGGGCCTGGAGCCGCGGACGTTTTTCGGCACCTGCCAGACCGTCGTGTGGTCTCCCACGCAGCAGGCCTTCTGGTGGGCGCCTGGCTCGTCGCGAACGAGCTACGTCGCCTGCCGCCTGTCGCTGCCTGCGTTGCTGGCGCGGCGTCGCGTGCCGATGACGGCCGACGAGATCTACAGACGGGGGCACGCCCAGACGGGGATCTGCGCCTGCGACGACTCCCTGCGCCCGCTGACCGACCCCGACCCCGCCGTCGCGAAGCTGCTCGAGGGCTACAACGTCCCCGCCGACCCGTTCCCCTGGCGCACGCGGCACCTCGAGTCGACCGAGAAGTACGACGTCCACCACCTCACGTTCCCGTCGCCGCGGCGGTACGACATGCTCGCGTGCAACACGGTGCATGCCGAGTACTACGAGCCGCGTGGCATCGTGCCGCAGGGCTCGATCGCGCAGGGGCGGGCGTGGGAGCCACGGCCGGCGCTGATCGTGCTCCACATCCTCGACGGGCGGTTCCTCGTGGCGCGAATGGTCTGTCGCGAGCTCGCGAAGATGAAGATCCCGTGCCTGATGGTGCAGATGCCTTACTATGGCGACCGCCGGCCGCCCGGCAAGGGCCTGGCGGACGTCATGCTGGAGAGGCCGGAGCGGATGTTCGAGGCCATGGAGGCCGCGGTGCCGGACATCCGGCGGGCGGCGTCGTGGCTCCAGGCGAGGCCCGAGGTGGACGCCGACCGCCTGGGGGTGCTGGGGGTGAGCCTGGGCGCCATCACGGGCGCGCTCGTGGCGGGGGTGGACCCGCGGTTCAACCGCAACGTGCTGGTCATCGGCGGCGGCGACCCGGCGACCCTGGTGTGGAGCGCGCCCGAGACGCGCATCGTCCGCCGCCACCTCGAGCAGAGCGGCTACTCCCGCGACAGCCTCGCCAAGGCCATCGAGGCCGTCGACCCCCTCACCTTCGCCCACCGCGTCACCACCAGCCAGGTCCTCATGATCAACGCGACCCACGACAAGACCATCCCGAAGCGCTGCACCACCGCCCTCTGGCAGGCCATGGGCAAGCCGGCCATCCGCTGGCACGCCGGCGGCCACTACTCCATGGGCCTCTACACCCCGCTCATCCTCTCCGACGCCTACAACTTCATCACCCGCCTGCCCGCCGACGCCTCCTGGCGGCAGCGCGGGCGTTAGCCCGCATTTCTCACCAGCTTTCGCCGCCAGCGGCCGCCTTCCGCCCCAGGCCGCGTCCTCCGTGCGGCCCGTCCTCGACGTAGCCACTTGGCTACGCCTCCGGAAGGCCGCGCGTGCGTCCTTGCCTGAGACGAAACTCGACTCGCTGGTCACGACACCGTGAGCGGTCCGTTCTCTCTGGCGCTCACCCCTTGTCCTTACCTGGCATGTCGTTGTGGCCTCCACGACAAAACCTGGTGAGAAATGCGGGTTAGCCCACCGCCGAGCGCCGCCTTTTGACACCCCGGCGCCCCTCTGCTAGAATACGGCCCCTGGTGGGATACAACATGCAGGATGCACAGAGTCGGTTGCTCGACTACCTCGGCGGGGTGCGCCGCGGGCCGCGGGGCTTCTGCGTGCGCGCGGGGCTCAGCGCCCTGTCGGTGCCCTATCGGCTGTGCTCCGCGGCGCGCG
>CBFDBL010000655.1:0-3828 GCA_965603035.1 uncultured bacterium | reverse complement strand
GGTAGGCGACGTGGAGGTTGCGGATGTCCTCGGCGGTGAAGGCGGGGATGGTGTAGCCCGTGTGGTCGGGGTATCCGCCGCCGGAGACGTAGGCGACGAGGGCGCCGTCGGGGGCCATGCGCAGGGCGCGGCCGTTGTCGCCGGCGCGGGTGTTGGTGTGGCGGTGGCGGGCGCGGTCGCCCTGGAGGTCGTAGCTCAGCAGGATGTCGATGTCCTCGTAGTTGCGGAGGAAGTCGCGGACGATGGGGTCGAATCGGTAGCCTGCCCTGTAGGTCTCGTGGATGGCGGTGAAGAGGTACTTGCCGCTGGGGTGCACGGCGAGCCACTGGCCGAGGATGCGGTCGAGCACCTTGACGGTCCCGCGCGTCTCGTCCACCCACGCCACCTTGCGGGCGAGGATGGGGTTGAGCCGTCCGCCCTCGTTGTCCTGCACGGCGACGTAGCAGGCGCGCTGCCTGGGGTGCAGGGCGAGGTCGGTGACGTGCGAGCCGGGCAGCTCGATCTCGCGCTTCGGCTTCAGCGTCCGCTTGTCGAGGAGTCGCAGGGCGCCGTTGCGCGCGGCGACGTAGGCGTCGGGCCGCTCGGCAAGCCGCCCGTAGAGGTCGTCGAGCTCGCCGGTGCGGGTGACGGTGAGGCCGGCGGCGTCGAGGACCATCAGCTTCCTGCCCATCCGCACGACGATGTGGCCGCGGCTCGCGCTGGGCGCCACCTCGCAGTGGCCCGCGAGGATGTAGTGGACGCCCAGGTCGTCGAGGCGGGTCACGTCGCCCTCGACGAGCTTCGCGACCTCCTTGCCGACGACCTCGGTCGCGATGCGAATGAACGACACGTCGCCGCCGATCTCGGCGCGGATCTTGAGCCGCTGCGGTCCACGGTCCTTGGGGCCGGGCGTCCACTCGAGCCTGCCGCCCTTCGACAGGGTGACGCCCTGGGGGCCTTCGACCAGGGCGAAGGTGCCCTGCACCGGGTCCGCGAAGAGCTTGCAGGAGAGCTTCTTGCCCTCGAGGATCCGCTTCGGGAAGTTCTCGGCGCCCACCGGCTCGGCGGCCTCGGGCTTGGCGGGCTGGGTCGGTTTGGCGGGCTCGTCGGGCGGCTTCGCGGCCACGACCGCGTCGTCGATGGCCCCGAGGATGCACTGGTAGACGGTCTGGGTGCCGCCGTCGAACTCGAAGAGGTACGTGGCCTCGCCGAGGGTGGCGGCCGCAGGGTGGTAGAGGGGTCCCGACCGTCTGTGGCGCCCGCCGGACGGCCCCTTCCATTTCGCGGGGAAGGCGACCTTCGCGGTGCCGAGCTTCGTCAGTGCGGCGTGGAGGCGGTGGGTGTAGACGGCGTTGCCCTGGATGACGTGGAAGACGGGCCGCGTGAGGTTGGGGATGATGAGGCTGCCCATGGCGTCGCCGAAGGGCTTCGGCGGGATGCCGGCGTAGATGCGGTTGCGGCCGAACCAGAAGGAGCCCTTGTGGACCTGGTAGAGGAATGGCGTGGAGTCGTGGTTGCCCCGCTTGCGCCCCTCCGTGGAGCCCGCGAGGAACGCGCGACTGGGGTAGGCGGTGGGCACGGCCGACGGGCTGTGGCCGAACTCGCTCTGCACGACGATGTAGTCGCCGTCGTAGCTCGACGTCGCGACCGACGCGTAGACCTCCTTGTGGACCTGCTTCGACCGGTCGCGCGCCACGTCCACCACGTAGAACGTCTTGTCCGTGTACTTCCCGGCGCTCGCCAGGACCTTGCCCTTGAACTCCCTGCCGCCCGGCGCCGAGAGGTAGTAGACCTCCTTGCGGCCGACCAGCACCTGGTCCACCATCTTCCAGCCCTTGCGGGAGTCGAAGACGCTGATGGTGGCGTGCCCGTAGTTGGCGACGAAGGCCCGCCTGGCGCGGCAGAGGATGTGCCGGGGCGTCGGGCAGCGCAGCGTCGCGACCACCTTCTGCGCCCGCACGTCCCACACCGAGATCTGCCCGGCCGCCTCGTGCGCGATCAGCACGTGCGCGCCGTCCTCGGCGACGGCCATGGTGCTCGCGACCTGCTCGGTCGGGATCGGCTTGAACTCCGCGCTCTCCCGCACCGGCGGCGGCGCGACCTCCGGCGGAGGCTTGCCGCCCGCCACCGTCGCCGCCCGATCGGCGACCACATAGGTGCCCAACTGCACGACGGACAGCCGCCCGCCGATCACCGCCTTGATCGCGATGCGGTGCGGGCCCTTCTCCCGCGCGCTCGGCGTCCACGTGAGAACGCCCGCGTCGGAGATGCGGATCCCCTTCGGACCCCGCACGAGGCTGAACTTGCCCTTCACCTCGCCGTCGTAGAGCTGGAACGTGAGTTTCTGGCCGATGGGGACCTTGGGCGGGAATGCCTTGGCGCGCGCCGCCGGGCCGGCCGCCCTGGCGACGACCTCGGTCTCGATCCGGATGAACGAGACCTTGCCCGCGACCTCGGCGCGGATCTTGATGCGATGCGAGCCCTTGTCGCCCGGGGCGGGCGTCCAGCGCAGCTCGCCCGCCGGCGACACGGCGATCCCCTTCGGCCCCTGGACGACGGTGAAGGCGCCCTGCACCTTGCCCGCGTAGAGCGGGAAGACCAGCGCCCGGCCCTCGGGGATCTGCTTCGGGAAGTGGCCAGGGCCGCCCTGCGCCTCGGGCGGCGCCGGCGCCCGCGCGGCCACCAGGGCAGCCTCGTCGGCGGCCTCGACGATACACTGGAGAACGGCCCGCGCGCCCTCGTCGTAGAGGAACAGGTGGGCCTGGCCCCCGTGGGTCGCGGCGACGGGGTAGTGGAACACGTACTTGCCGTAGCACTGTGTCGAGACGCGGCGCCGGCCCCGCGAGACCTGGGGGCGCTTCCTGGCCCACGAGGCCGGGAGCTTGACCTTCGCCGATGCAAGCTCGGCCGTGCCCGCGTCGAGCGCGTGGGTCCGCACGACGCCCTTGTCGAGCACGTAGAACAGGGGCCGCGTCACGTCGGGGATCACCCAGTCGCCCGACGCGCCGCGGAAGGGCTTCGGCGGAATGCCCGCGTAGAGGCACACCTCGCCAAACCACCACGCGCCCTCGCCCACCTGGTAGAGCAGCGGCGTGGGATCGTGCTCGCCACGCTGCCCCTTGCCCCGAGGCTGGGTGAGAAACGTCTCCATGGCGTAGGCCGTCACGGTCGCCGACGGGCTCATCCTGAACTCGCCCTGGAGCGCCACGTGCTTGCCGTCGTAGCTTGCCGTCGCCACCGAGGCGTACATCTCGGTGCGGACCTGCTTCGCGTGGTCCCCGGCCACGTCGACAGCGTAGAAGGCGTGGTGCGCGTACCGGCCGCAGCTCGCCAGGACAGTGCCCTTGAAGTGGTTCCCCGCGGGGGCCGACAGGTAGTAGACCTCGTTGTGGGTGGTCAGCACCTCGTTGACGAGCGCCCAGCCCTTGCTGCGGTCGAACACCGTGATGGTGCCCTTGCCGTAGTTGGCGACGTAGGCCTTCCCGCCGCGGCAGAGGATGAACCGCGGCGCGGGGCACTGGAGCGTGCTCACGAGCTTCTGGGCCTTGACGTCGAACACCGAGATCCTCGCGGCGTCCTCGTGCGCGATCAGCACGCAGGCGCCGTCCTCGGTCATGGCCAGGGTGCTCGCCGCCTGCGGGGCCCGGACCGCCTCGAGCTCGGGCGTGCCGCCGCGGGCGCACGCGACCGCCAGGCACAGCGACGCGAGCAGACAGACGTGTGGGATACGGACCATGGCCAGTTCCTTGCCCTCCCCTCCACCACCTCCGCGACAGCCGGCCCGGAGGCGTCGCGGCCGCCGCGCCGCGTGCGCGAGACCCCGGCCATTCCCGCGGTCGCATCCTAGTG
>CBFDBL010000654.1:0-3839 GCA_965603035.1 uncultured bacterium | reverse complement strand
GGCGATGCCCCAGGAGGCGAGCTTGCCCTGGAGGTCGGCCGCGGCGAGTGCCCGGGTCAGGGTGACGGCCACGGTCGCGCGGCCCTCCTCGGCGGGCCGGATCTCGACGCCCTCGGGCGCGAGCTCCTTGCCGAACTGCTTGCGGACGACCGCGGCGTAGGTCTGCGAGGCGAAGACCTTGGCCACGCGGTCGCGGAACGCCGCGGAGCTGTCGAGGCTGGAGCGGATGACGAAGGCCTCATACTTGCCCTCGCTCTTGGCGTCGCCCTTGGGCTCGACCTGCCAGAAGCCGCCCGAGGCGTCCAGGCGCTGCTGGATCTCGGCGAGGGCCACGGGCCGGTCGATGTCGACTCCGCAGCTCGTGCGGTAGTTGATCTGCGGCGCGTCGGCCTGGAAGTCGGCGAAGGCGCTCTCCTGGTCCTCCGGCTTATGGGTGGCGAGGGCCTTCTCGAGCTCGGCGCGCGCCGCCGCGGCGTCGACGATGGGTGCGCGGATTGAGTAGTCGGCCTGCTTCCCGTCGGCGTCGGGCTGCCCAGCGGCCTGGACGATGTAGCCGAACACCTTGGCGGTCCTGAGCGCCTGCTGGAGGTCCTCGAGCCGCATGGCGGTGTGGAGCCGCAGGCGGAGCTGGACGGTGCCGGCGCCCGTCACGGGGCTGATCTTGATGTCCCGGATCGTGGCCTCCGAGAGGGCGGGGAAGCGGATGACGAACTCGGTGGACCGTCGGCCTGGCAGGGTGGCGAGGCCGGCGGCGGCCGAGGCGGCGATGGGCTGGACCTCGCAGCCCTGGAACTCCTCGCCGATCTGGGCCAGGCGGCCCGAGATCTCGTCGGCGTCGTGCGGCTGCTTGAACACCACGTGGATGAGCTGGCCGCCGCGGAAGTCGATGTCCCAGTTCCCCTCGCCCCGCATGCCGAAGGCCACGAGCCCCAGGACGATGAGGACGGCGGAGCCGAGCAGGAAGCGGTTGCGGAGCCGCATGAACTCGATGCTCGGGCGCTTGATGATCTGGGCCATGGGCAGGCGCGTGAGCCAGCGCCGCCAGGTCAGGATGTCGAAGATGACGCGGGTGACGACGAGCGCGGTGAACATGGAGGTGAGGATGCCGATGGTGAGGACGATGGCGAAGCCCTTGATGGCGCCGGTGCCGCGCCAGTAGAGGATGAGCGCGGTGAGCAGGGTCGTGAGGTTGGCGTCGAAGATGGTCCAGAAGGCCCTGCCGTAGCCGTCGCGGACGGCCAGGCGCAGCGGCTTGTCGCCGGTGGTGCCCATCTCCTCGCGGACGCGCTCGAAGATCAGCACGTTGGCGTCCACGCTCATGCCGACGGTCAGCAGCAGGCCGGCGATGCCGGGGAGGGTGAGGGTGGCGTCGAAGAGGATCATGACCGAGACGATGATCAGGAGGTTGAGCACGAGCGCGAAGTCGGCCACCGAGCCGGCGAAGCGGTAGTAGAGCAGCATGAAGACGACGACGGCCGAGAAGCCGATGGCGATGGCCCGCACGCCCTTGGCGATGAGCGCCGGCCCCAGCGACGGGCCGACCGTGTTCTCGCTCTCGAGCTCGAGCGGCGCCGGCAGGCTGCCGGCCATGAGCACGGTGCGCAGCGCCTTGCATTCGTCCTCCGAGAAGTCGCCCTCGATCACCGCGTCGCCGAAGATCCGGACCTTGATCACCGGCGCCGAGTAGCACGTGCCCTTCCCGGTGATCGCGCCGTCGGCGTCGCGCCGCGTGTTCAGGATGATGGCCATGTACTTCCCGACGTTCTCGCCGGTGACCCGCGCGAACATCTGCTCGCCCACGGGGGTGAAGCTCAGGCCGACCGAGGGGTGGAAGCTGCGGCCCGTCCCCGCCGAGATGACCCGAGTGCCCTTGATGTACTCGCCCGTCATCTCCGAGCGGTTGCTCACGAGGATCTTCCGCACCTCGTACTTCCCTTCCTCCTCCTTGAGCGAGCGCACCGAGTAGGTCGTGTAGCCGGGCGGGTCCTTGGCCATGCCGGCCTTCTTCCACTCCTCGAAGGGCTGGCTCTTGGCGTCGGCGCAGATGCGGAACTCGAGGTGCCCGACGTTCTTGATCACGCTCTTGATGGTCTCGAGGTTGGCGGAGGCCTGGCCGGGGAGCTGGATGAGGATGCGATCGCTGCCCTGGGCCTGGATCCTGGGCTCGCGGAGGCCGTAGAGGTCGATCCGCTTCTGGATCACCCCCTTGATGTCCTCGGCGCTCGCCACCTGCTTGTCGCCCTCCTGGAGGATGCGGTAGAGCAGCTCGGTGCCGCCCCGCAGGTCGAGCCCGAGGTTGAGCCCGCCGGCGCGGACCTCCAGCGTCCGTTCCTTCACCGCCTTGCCGCCCTTCGGCTTCAGCGGCTTCGCCGACAGCTCTCGCTCCGCCATGTAGTGGAACGGGCTGGTGAGCCACACCAGGCGGTTGGTCACCTCGTAGGAGACGACCTCGCGCCGCTCGAGGTCCACCTCCTCGCCGTCGTAGACGTCGCGGACCACCTTCACCGCGTAGGGTGTCTCCTGGAAGGGGATGAAGATCAGCAGCGACAGGACGATCACCGCGACGACCAGGGGCGTGCGCCACACGAGGTTCTTGCTCTCGCGCGGCAGGCTGTCCACCAGTCGGTCCCAGAAGCGTGGCATATCAGGGGTCTCCGTGTCTCGTGCGGGCTCGGGGCCGTCTCGTCGCGCCCCGAGGGCCTATCGGCTCGAGGAATCCACGACGTCGCCCTTGTCGGCCAGGATGCGGGCGATGCCGCTCTTGACGAGCGTCAGCTTCGTGTTGTCGTCCACCTTCACCACGACCTCGTGGTCGCGCACGAGGGTCACCACGCCCCGGATGCCGCCCGTGGTCACCACGTGGTCGCCCTTGCTGACGGCCGAGAGCATCGTCGTGCGCTCCTTCTGGCGCTTGCGCTGCGGCCGGATCATCAGGAAGTAGAGGATGAAGAACATCACGGCGATGAACAGCAGGCTCTGCATCATCGGGTTGCCCGCCGACTTTTTCCCGGCCGGCGCCTCGGCAGCCAGCGGCGCGAGCTGGAGCCACGCCATCGTCAGATAGTAGGTCATCGCGTCCCTTCCTCGAGGTACTGGCGGACGAAGGTCTCTTTGAATGCCGCGAATCGGCCCTCCACGATCGCCTCTCGGCAGCGCCGCACCAAGCGCTGGTAGAACGTCACGTTGTGCAGCGACGTCAGGATCGCCGCCGCCATCTCGCGGGCCAGGAACAGGTGGCGCAGCGCCCCGCGCGAGACGTGGCGGCACGTGTAGCAGTCGCACGTCGCGTCGATCGGCCCGGTGGCCTCGCGGTGCGCCCGGTTCCGCAGCCGCACCTTGCCGCGAGCCGTGAACGCGCAGGCGCCGCGCGCGTTGCGCGTCGGCATCACGCAGTCGAACAGGTCCACCCCCCGCTCGATGCACTCGAGCAGGTTCAGCGGCGTGCCCACCCCCATGAGGTAGCGGGGCGTCGCGGCCGGCAGGTGAGGCATCGTGGCGTCGAGCGCCTGGTACATCAGGTCGTCGCCCTCGCCGACGCTCACGCCGCCTATGGCGTAGCCGTCGAAGCCCATGTCGACGAGCGCCTGCGCGCACTCGACCCTGAGGTCGTCGAACACGCTGCCCTGGACGATGCCGAAGAGCGCCTGTCCGTCGCGCGCGTGGGCCTGCTGGCATCGGCGTGCCCAGGCGACGGTGCGTCGCATGGCCTGCGCGGCCTCGTCGCGCTCGCAGGGGTAGGGCGCGCACTCGTCGAAGCACATGATCACGTCGGCGCCCAGGGTGTTCTGGATCGCCGTCGCGCGCTCCGGGGTCATGTGGACGTGGGCGCCATCGATGTG
>CBFDBL010000653.1:0-3850 GCA_965603035.1 uncultured bacterium | reverse complement strand
CCTCTCCCCACGACGCACTTCCTCAACAGCCCCGCATAACTGTGCAATCCTGGTCCGAGGAGGGGTGCTTGACCGCTGGGGGCGAATCTGGTACCCCTGGGTCGGCATGGGGCGGACGAATGGCTGCCATGCGACCAAACAGGCGAGGGGGGCTCGGCAGGGGACCGCGCGTGAAGATCGAGCAGCTCTCGGTGTTCCTGGAGAACGAGCCCGGCCGCCTGGGCGCGGCGTGCCAGGTGCTGGCCGATGCGGGGATCAACATCCTGGGCCTGTCGCTGGCCGACACCCACCAGTTCGGCATCCTGCGTCTGATCGTCCGCGCCCCTGCGGCCGCGAAGGCGGTGCTCGAGGGCGCCGGCCACGTCGTGCGGGCGAGCGGGGTCGTCGCCGTGGACGTGCCGGACCGGCCGGGCGGGCTGGCCCAGGTGCTCCAGGTGCTTGGGGCGGCGGGGCTCAACGTCGAGTACATGTACCCCTGCCGCACGGGCGACGGCTCGGCGGCCATCCTGTTCAGCTTCGACGACCCCGACGGCGCGATCGCGGCGCTCGGGGCCGGCGGGGTCCAGGTCGTCGAGGCCCGCGAGATCTTCGACCGCATCGAGAAGCACTGAGCCCAGGAGGCGGCCCGCCGTCATGAGCGATTTCGTCTTCGAGAACCGACTCTGGGACCCCGCCGAGGCCCTGCCCCGCGACGAGCTCCAGGCCCTTCAGCTCCAGCGCCTCCGCGAGGTCGTCGCCCGCGTGGCGGCCGTGCCCTTCTACCGCGAGGCCCTCGCGCGCCAGGGCGTCACGCCCGACGACGTCCGCAGCCTCGACGACCTGCGCCGCCTGCCCTTCACCACGAAGGCCGGCCTGCGCGACCACTACCCCCTCGGCTTCCTCACCGTGCCCCGCGAGCAGATCGTCCGCTACCACGGCTCGTCGGGCACGACGGGCAAGCCGACGTTCGTGGCCTACAGCCGCGACGATCTCGACACCTGGGCCGAGCTGTGCGCGCGCTTCCTCGTCGCGGGCGGTCTGCGGCCCGAGCACACGGTCCAGATCGCCTTCGGCTACGGCCTGTTCACCGGCGGCTTCGGCCTCCACTACGGCGTCGAGCGGGTCGGTGCGGCGGTCGTCCCGGCCTCGGCGGGGAACACGCCCCGGCAGATCATGCTCATGCAGGACCTGGGGACGGAGGTGCTGGTCTGCACGCCGACCTACGCGCTCAACATCGCCGAGCACGCGCGCGCGACGGGCCTGGACCCCGCGTCGCTGCCGCTGGAGTTCGCCCACTTCGGCGGGGAGCCGTGGACCGAGGACATGCGCGTGGAGATCGAGCGCGAGCTCGACCTGTTGGCCATGAACAACTACGGCCTCAGCGAGGTCATCGGCCCGGGGGTCAGCGGCGAGTGCGCCGTCCGCAAGGGCATGCACATCCAGGAGGACCACTTCCTCGTCGAGTGCCTCGACCCCGAGACGCTCGAGCCCGTGCGGCCCGGCGGCCGGGGCGAGCTCGTGTTCACCACCCTCACCAAGCAGGCCATGCCGCTGCTGCGCTACCGCACGCGCGACATCGCCTCGCTCGACCCCGCGCCCTGCCCCTGCGGCCGCACCGGCGTGCGCATGAGCCGGGTCGTCGGCCGCACCGACGACATGCTCATCATCCGGGGCGTGAACGTGTTTCCCTCGCAGATCGAGGAGGCGCTGCTGCGCGTCGAGGGCACGGCGCCGCACTACCTCATCGAGGTCGAGCGCCCAGGCGCGCTCGACCAGATCACCGTCCGCGTGGAGGTCCGGCCCCAGGACTTCTCCGACAAGATGAGCCAGATGCAGGGCCTCCACGATCGCATCGACCGCGAGATCCAGTCGATCACGGGCATTCGCGCCAAGGTCGAGCTCGTCGAGCCCCAGGCCCTCGAGCGCTTCCTCGGCAAGGCCGCCCGCGTCATCGACCACCGTCAGCAGCCCCCCACCGAGTAGCCCCACGGCCCCTGCGCCGCCCGCCGCCTGCCGCCCCGGGCCGGACAGGCCCTGTCCCCGCCCCGGACAGCCGGTGTCCACGAGCGGTCGGCGAGGCTGGGTTGCGCCGGGGGCGGGGTTCGGCTATGATCCTGGCGTCGCGTCGGTTACGGCGTCTCGGGCGTCTCGGCGGCTTCGGCACGCGCTTTGCACTGTTGTAGTATGGCGTGTGCCGGAGAGAGGGGCGGAAGCGGGAGACGAGAAAGGAGCCGGGTCGTGATCATCATCGAGCCCCATATCCACATGTACTCGCGGACGACCGACGACTACGGGCGGATGTACGCGGCGGGCATCCGCGCCTGCGTCGAGCCCTCCTTCTGGCTCGGGACCAACCGGCGGTACGCCGGCACGTTCCTCGACTACTTCCAGCTCATCCTCGACTTCGAGACGGTGCGGGCGCGGCGGTTCGGCATCGACCACTACGCCGCGGTGTCGGTGAATCCCAAGGAGGCGGAGGACGTGGGCCTCGCCAACGAGGTGCTCGCCGGCATGGGCGACTACCTCGACCACCCGCGCTGCGTGGCCATCGGCGAGATCGGCTTCAACAACATCACGGCCAACGAGGAGACCGTCTTCCGCGCACAGCTCGAGCTCGCCGTCGCGCGCCAGATGCCGATCATCATCCACCTGCCCCACTTCGACAAGCCCAAGGGCGCCTACCGCATCCGGGCCATCCTCGAGGAGATGAGCGTCCCGCGGGAGCGCACCCTCATCGACCACAACACCGAGGAGACGATGCCCATCCTCCGCGACTTCGGCACCTACCTCGGGCTCACCGTCTACCCCATCTCCAAGCTCACCCCCGAGCGCGTCTCGAACATCATTCGCCAGTTCGGCGCCGAGCGCGTGCTCGTCAACGGCTCCGCCGACTGGGGCGTGAGCGACCCGCTCAGCCTCGTGAAGGTCGTGGAGTTCATGCGCCAGGACGGCCACGACGACGCGACCATCCAGAGCCTCGTCCGCGACACCGCCAGCGCCTTCTACGCCCACTCGGCCCACTGGAAGCCCGAGCTCGACCTCGAGCCGGTGGACCCCAGGGAGTTCCAGAGGTGAGCAGCCCATCCACCCGGCCCGGCGTCCTCGTCACCTGGTGCCGCCTCCTGCGCGTGCCCAACCTGTTCACCGTGCCCGGCGACGTGCTCGCCGGCTACGTCCTGGCCACGGGCGGCCGGCTCGACTGGCCCGTTCTCGGCGGCATCGCCGCCGCACTGCTCCTCTACATGGCCGGGCTGCTGCTCAACGACTTCTTCGACCGCAAGAAGGACGGCGACGAGCGGCCCGAGCGGCCCATCCCGTCGGGCGCGGCCGACGCGTGGACGGTGTTCGGCATCGGCATACTGTTCCTGGCGGCCGGCCCCGTCGTGGCGCTCGGGACGGGCGGGCCGACGCCGTGCCTCGTCGCGGTGCTGGTGGCGGTGGGCGCGCTCGCCTACGACGCGGGTCTGAAGGAGATCCCGTGGGTCGGTCCGCTCGCGATGGGCGGCTGTCGGGCGGGCGCTGTGCTGCTGGGCGCGGCGCTGGCTGGTGGCCTGGCGCTGACGGCGCCGGTGGTCGGAGCCTGCGTGGCGGGGGTGTACACGATGGTCCTCACCGCGCTGGCGTTCCGCGAGGCGAGCGGCGCGCGGCTGCGCAACAGCGCCTACCTGCCCGCGGGCGTGCTGGTGGCGGCCGCGGTCGCGATGCTCGCGCTCGTGCCGCCGACGTGGTCCACGGGCATCGTCGCGCTCTTCCTGCTCGCGTGCGGCGCCTGGCGGCTGTGCATGGCGGCCGACCGCCTGCACCGCGTGCAGGTCACGCTGCCCATCTACATCGGCGTGACGATCCGCGTGATGGTCCTCACCCAGGCCGC
>CBFDBL010000652.1:0-3865 GCA_965603035.1 uncultured bacterium | reverse complement strand
CGACCCGAGGATGGCTCAAGGAATCCTGGACAGGAGGATCGACGTGCCGGGACAAATCATCGACGGCGAGGCGATTGCGGCGAAGATCAAGGCGCGACTGGCTAAGGAGGTCGAGGCGCTCAAGGCGAGCGGCAGGGCGCCGCGCCTGGTGGCGCTCCAGGCCAACGACGACGCCGGGTCCCGCATCTACATCAAGAGCCAGAAGCGGAGCTGCGAGGAGATCGGGATCGCCTACACGATCGACGAGCAGCCGCTCGACAGCACCCAGGCGCAGCTCGAGGCCCGCGTCGCCGAGCTCAACGCCGACCCCACGGTGACCGGCATCATCATCCAGATGCCGCTGCCCGAGGGCTGCGACAGCCGCAGCCTCCAGGCCAAGATCAACCCGATGAAGGACGCCGAGGGCATGTGCCCAGCCAACCTCGGGAGCGTGGTGCTCTCGTGCAGCGAGGCCGCGCTCAGCCGCCGCGGGACCCCGAAGGACTACGAGGCCTGGCTCGACCAGAGCCTCACCTGGGCGCTGCCCGCGCCCGCGCCCTGCACGGCCATCGGCTCGATGGAGCTCATCCGCTCGACCGGCATCGACCTCTACGGCAAGCACGCGGTCGTCGTCGGCCACAGCGAGATCGTCGGCAAGCCCATGGTGCTGCTCCTGCTCGCACACTTCTGCACCGTGACCTGCTGCCACGTCGCCACCCCCGACCTCGCCGAGCAGACGCGAAGGGCCGACGTCCTGGTCTCGGCCACCGGCGTGCCCGCCGCCATCTGGCGCGGCTACTACCGCAAGCTGCGCCGCTGGCAGAAGAAGCCCGAGAAGTACGACAAGCCGCCCGTCGCCGACTTCGGCCCCTTCATCAAGGCCGACATGATCATGCCCGGCGCCGTCGTCATCGACATCGCCATCAACCGCGTGCCTAAGGGCCTCGACGACGAGGGCCTCCCGCTCAAGAACAAGAAGGGCAAGACCGCCTTCACGACCAAGGGCGACGTGGACTACGAGCCGGCCCTCGAGGTCGCCAGCCACATCACCCCCGTCCCAGGCGGCGTCGGCCCCATGACCACGGCACTGCTGCTCCGCAACGTCGTCGCGGCCGCCAAGGCCAGCGGCTGAGGGGCCGGGAGAAGGCGGTTTCGGGTTACAGGTTCCGGGTTCCTGGAGGACTCGCGCCGACAGTCTTCTCCGACCCCTGAAACCTGGAACCCGAAACCTGTAACCAGGAGCCCGATGCCCGCGGCCACCTGTTGACCGCGGTCTGCCGCCTCAGCGCGAGCGTTTGAAGCCGGAATGACGAACCCGAGCGCCGCATCCGATGCCTGCTGCCACGAGGCCGGTGCGGCGCTCGTCCATGACGAGACGGCGCGACTCGACGACCGGCGGCAGATCTCCGCGGATACTTTCCAGCTCTCCTTCCACAGCCCTCGCATCGCGTCCGAGGCGCGGCCGGGGCAGTTCGTCAACGTCCTGCTCCCGTCGCCGGACTTCGGCTACCGCGTCCTGGGGAGCGAGGAGGAGGCGCTGGCCTCGGCGGATGGGCCCGGGCCGACCCTGATCCGAAGGCCCTTCAGCATTCAGTCCGCCTATCCCATGGATGAGGACGGCGAGACCGACACGATTGGCCTGCTTGTCAAGGTCGTCGGCCGAGGCACGGCGCAGTTGGCGGGCCTCGAGCTCGGTGCGGAGCTGAAGATCCTCGGGCCGCTGGGCAACACCTTCGAGCTGCCGCCGGCCGGGGCGACGGTGGCGCTCGTGGCCGGCGGCTGCGGCTGGGCGGGCCTCCAGTTGCTGGCGGTCGAGCTCTGGCCGCGAGGACACCCGACCTACGCGTTCATCGGGGCAGCCCGTGTCGAGGATCTGCCGCTGTACACGATCGACCGACCGCGCCCCGATGTCTTCCGCGACCAGTTGCCCGAGGTCTGCGCCACGTCCGTGGTGCTGGAGCAACTGGACATCACCGTCGCCATGGCGGCGGAGGAGGGCGGGGCGGCCTATCGCGGCCTCGTCACGGACCTGCTCGAGGCATTCCTCGCGCGCGAGGACGGCAGGGCGGCGCACGTCTACGCCTGCGGGCCGTGGCCGATGCTGAAGGTGGTGGCGGGTCTGGCGGGGGCCGCTGGCCGCCCCTGCCGGGTGTCGCTCGAGGAGCGCATGGGCTGCGGCATCGGCGTGTGCAACTCCTGCGTCGTCGAGGTCATGCTGCCCGACGGCTCCATCGGCCACAAGAAGCTCTGCGTCGATGGGCCGGTGCTCGACGCCGCCGAGGTGAACTGGGATCAGGAGCAGTACTGAAGGCGGGGGGAGGAGGCTCTATCATGCGCGGCACGCTGCTCACGGTCGCGGCGATAGCCGTATCGCTCGCGACGCGGTGCGCGTTCGGCGATGCTCTCGTTCTCGCCAAGGGGGCGAGGCTCGAAGGGCGCGTGGAGACGGTGAGCTTCCTGGTCGGCGACGTGCCGACCATGTGCGCGCGCAGCCAGACCGAAGCGGTCCAACTGTCGGCGACCGGCGAGGACATCCTGGTGCTCAAGGGCGGCAGGAAGCGCGTGGGCAAGCTCATGTCCGTCCGCTTCGTGGCCGACGGGCGCTCGCGACGCTATACCCGCAAGGCGCTCGAGGCCATCGAGCTGAGCGAGAAAGCCCCCCCGCCCGCCAGGAAGCCGACGAGGAAGCCTGAGCCCGACGGGAAGAAGGAGCCGCCGCTGTCGCCCGAGCAGCAGGACGCGATGGCCGCCAGCAAGAGGCTCTACAAGGCCCACTCGCTGAAGGCGGGCAAGATGCGGCTCGACGAGATCGAGCGCCTGGCCAGTCAGCACAAGGAAAGGTGGGACTGGCTGAACGCCTCCATCAAGGGGCACCAGGCGGAGGCCGCGGCGAAGATGAAGGCACGGGCCGACGCCGAGGCCATCAACGACGGGAAGCGGCTCGCCGCACTCAAGCGATCGGACGGCCTGGCTCTGGAGCTGCGTCGCATCGCGGAGCGGCGCTCCGAGAAGAAGAGGCTGGAGAGCCTCCTCAAGAGCAAGCGGAAGCTGCTCGACGCGCGCGCGAAGCTGAGGGCCGCCGCGCTCAAGGCGGCCTACGACGGTATCGCCCGCGACATCGTCGAGGGCAAGACCGTGAGCGAGGAGGACATGGCCAAGCGCTACGCGGCCGCGCTGGCAGAGGACCCGCTCGCGAAGACGTGACGTCGCCGCGTGCGGCGGCCCGAGAAGGCAGCAACTGGAGGCAGAGCACGGTGACGTCTGTGGACCTGTCGGTGGAGTTCGCGGGCCTGACGCTTCGGAACCCGCTGGTGGCGGCCTCGGGCACGAGCGGCTGGGGCACGGAGCTCGAGCGCATCGAGGGCTTCAGCAACGAGCTGCTCGGCGCCCTCATCCTCAAGTCCGTGACGCTGGAGCCGCGCCTCGGCAACCCGACCCCGCGCATCGTCGAGACCGCCGGCGGCGCGGGCCTCATCAACGCCATCGGCCTGGAGAACCCCGGCGTCGACAAGGTGGTGGCCGACTACCTGCCCCGGCTGGCCGACGCGGGAACGGTCATCATCGGCAACGCCGCGGCCGGCTCCGTCGAGGAGTTCGCCGACGTCGCCAGGCGCCTGTGCGCCTCGCCGGTCGTCCAGGCTATCGAAGTGAACATCTCGTGCCCCAACGTGCACAACGCGCGGCTGCCCTTCGGCACGGACCCGGCCGTCGCGGCATCGGTCATCGCGGCCGTGCGGGGCGTGACGGACAAGCCGGTGATCGCGAAGCTGACGCCGAGCGTCACGTGCGTGGCCGCCATCGCGCAGGCCTGTATCGAGGCGGGCGCCGACGCGCTGTCGCTCACCAACACGTTCCCCGCCCTGGCCATCGACGCCCTGACGCGTCG
>CBFDBL010000651.1:0-3869 GCA_965603035.1 uncultured bacterium | reverse complement strand
GCGCGCTTCGCCGCCGAGCAACCCGAGGTCGAGCACGTGTGCCACGAGGCCAACCAGGGCAAGGGCGCCGCCGTGCGCACCGCCATCCCACGCGCCCGGGGCCGCTACACGATCGTGCAGGACGCCGACCTCGAGTACGACCCTGCCGAGTACGGGAAGCTGCTCGCCGCGGCCGAGGAGCACGGGGCGCGCGTCGTCTACGGCTCCCGCATCCGCGGCAGCCGCTACAGGTCGTACCGCCGCTACTACTGGGGCGGCCGTCTCGTCAGCTTGGTGGCCAGCGTCCTCTACGGCCGATGGATCACCGACGAGCCGACGTGCTACAAGCTCTTCGACACCGCGCTGCTCCAGAGCCTGCCGCTGCGTGAGGACGGCTTTGGCTTCTGCCCCGAGGCGACGGCCATGGTCTGCCGCCTGGGCGAGCGCATCGTCGAGGTCCCCATCAGCTATCACCCCCGTTCGATGGGGGAAGGCAAGAAGATCCGGTGGACCGACGGGATCGAGGCGCTGTGGACGCTGCTGAAGCTCCGTTTCGCGCGCGTCTCGCCGCCGCGGCGCACCGGGAACGGACCGCCCGTGACGAAAGGAGAGGAGCGATGAACCCCGACAGCCTTGGGCTTGCGGCCTCGACGCCGCTGTCGCTGAGCGTGGTGGCGCTGAACCTGCTGCTGACGATGGCGCTGTCGATGGGCCTGGGGTGGCACTTCACCCGCTTCGGCTCGACGTTCACGAACCGGGTGAAGTTCGCGCGCGTGCTGCCGCCTATTGCGCTCACCACCATGCTCGTCATCTCGGTCGTCAAGGCGTCGCTGGCCCTGTCGCTGGGCCTGGTCGGCGCGTTGTCGATCGTCCGTTTCCGCACGCCGGTCAAGGAGCCTGAGGAGTTGGCCTACCTGTTTCTGGCCATCGCGGTCGGGCTCGGCATGGGCGCCGACCACCGCGCGGTCACCTGTGGCGCCATACTCCTGATCCTGGCCATCCTGGCCCTGCGGTTCGTGCTGCGCAAGGACGCGCAGTACCCGAACCTCTACCTCAACGTCGAGCTGGCGCAGGGCGCCGAGAAGGACGGAGTGCTCAAGGACCTCCTGGCCGCGCTCACCGCCCACGTCCCGATCGTCGAGATGCGGCGGTTCGACGTGCAGGGCTCGGCTCTCCAGGCGACCTTCTACATGGACTGTAGGGACACCGACAGGCTGGTCGCCGTGCAGGAGGAGCTTCGCAGACGTTTCCCCGACGCGTCCGTGACGTTTGTCGAGCAGTCGGGAGTGCCAGGAGTATGAGGGGATGGTGATCCGCCAGACCAACCGGCCGGCCAGGCTGCGGCGCTGGGTGTCGCGCGCGCTGCCCCTGGCGGCGCTAGCCCTTGTGGCTTTTGGCGCAGGGGTCGCCGTCCAGCGCACGGGGCTGATCGGGAGAACCCGGCTGCTGCTGAGGCAGGTCCCTGCCCGCCTGGGCATTGGTGAGCCCCTGCCGGAGGTGCCGGTGGTCTCGATCGACATGCGGCTGCGGGGCTACCTCCGCATCGTGGGTGAGCGCCAGGAGGCGCTGCGCAGGGGCATCCTGCTCGCCTCCGGCGCCGACTACGTCCCGGCCACCCTGACCGTGGGCGGCCGGGCCATGAGGGTGCGGATGCGCCTGAAGGGGGGCGGCCGAGACCACTGGCGGGGCGACAAGTGGTCGTTCCGCGTCAAGGTGCGCGACGACGAGGCCTTCTTCGGCATGCGCGTCTTCTCCCTCCAGCATCCCCGAACGCGGAATTTCGATCTCGAATGGCTCCACCATAGCCACCAGCGCCGCGAGGGCGTGCTCGCCCTGCGGTACCTGCTTGTCCGTCTGGTGCTCAACGGCGAGGACAAGGGCATCTATGCGGCCGAGGAGCATTTCTCGCAGGAGCTGCTCGAGTCGCAGGGGCGGCAGCCGGGGCTGGTGGTCCAGTTCGAGGAGGCCGGCCACTGGCGGCGGGTTGCCGTGGACCCCGATGGCTGGCTGAAGGTGATGGGCGGCAAGGAGGACTGGGCGTACAACATCACGTGCGCGGACCAGATGCCGGTCGTCGCCGCGCGTCGGGCCAAGGCCGCGGCCTCGCCCCCCATCGCCACGCAGCGCGACGCGGCGGTGCAGCTCCTTCGGTCCCTCATCGAGGGACGGATCCCGCCGTCGCGGGTCTTCAAGGTGGAGAAGCTTGGCCGCTACCTGGCCGTGGCCGAGATGTGGAGCGCCTCGCACGACGCGCTGTGGAGCAATCTGCGGCTGTACTACGACCCCATCGAAGCTCGCTTCGAGCCCATCGCGTTCGACGCGGAGAGCGCGGGCGCCGCCGCTGACATCACACTGCTGCGCGTGCCGTGGGTGCAGCGGGCGCTGCGCGATCCGGCGGTGGCACGGGCCTTCGTGGCGAATCTGGTGCGCATGAGCCGCGAGGAGTACCTGCGCGAGCTAAAGGACGCGCTGGCCGAGGACTGGGAGCGCCACAACGCGATCCTCGACCTCGAGTGGCCAGGCCGGCGGACGCCGGGCTGGCGCGTCTTCGAGGCCAAGCAGCGCTACGTCCGCCAGTTGCTGGCGCTGTCGAACATCGTGCGGGCCTCAGCCGTCCCGAGCCCAGCGGGGGCAGCGGGCACGCTCGAGGTGCGCGTGGGCAGCGTTGTCCAACTCCCCGTGGAGGTCGTGGGCTTCCGCCTGCCCAACGGCGACGTCGTCTCGCCGCGCCCGGGAGATGCCGAGGCTGTCGTGCTTCCCGCGCGCCCCCCCGGCGGGCCCATCGAGTATCAAGCCTTCCCTGTCGCCGTGCCCGAGGGCCAGGGCTCGTCGCTGCACGCGCTGTGCCGCGTCATCGGCACGAGCGGGGCCATCGCCGAGCAGGTGCGTCTCCTGGCTTTCGAGATGCCCGCCGCCGGCCCGCGCCCCCGCGCGCCCTCGATGGAGGATGCGCTCGGCGCCCACCCGTTCCTGGAGAGGGCCGACGGGCCGGCGAGCCTGCGGGCCCGGCGCGGAGACTGGACGGTGGCCGGCGACCTGGTGCTTCCCGACAAAGCGTCGCTCACCGTGCCGAAGGGCACGACCCTCCGCTTCGCCACGGGCGCCGCCCTGGTGTGCACCGGCAAGCTGGACGTGGCCGGGACGCGGAAGAACCCCGTGCGGCTCCTCCCCGCCTCCGAGTCGTGGGGTGGCGTGCTGGTGCTCGATGCGCCCGCGTCGGAGTGGCAGCACGCCGAGGTCGTGGGTGCCGCAGGGATCGACCGCAAGGGCTGGGTTGTGCCCGGCGGCGTCACGTTCTGCCGCAGCCCGGCGCGCCTCGAGCGGTGCCGGTTCGGGAGCAGCGCGGCTCCCGCGGCGTTGCACGTGCGCCACGCCAGAGTCGAGTGCCGCGGCTGCCTCTTCGAGCAGTGCGGCGGCGACGGGTTGGGCGCCGACTACGCCGTCGGCGTCCTCGAGGACTGCGCCTTCGAGCAGATCGACGGGTGCGCCATCCAGGCGCGCGGCGGCGACCTGCGCGCGCACCGCGTGACGGCGCGTCGCGTGGGCGGCCATGCGCTGCGCGTGGAGCGCGAGGGCCGGGTTGTCGCGTCGTTCCTCGACGTGGCCGACGCCAGGGTCGCGGTGTCCAGCACCGACCTAGCCACGGTCAAGATCTCGCGGTCGAGCGTCCGCAAGGCATTGGTAGGGCTGGCGGCCTACGTCAGGCACAAGGAATACGGGCCGGCTGCCATCGAGGCGCGGAAGATCGACTTCGAGGACGTGCGGGACACGGTGGTCGTGCAGCACGGTTCCCACGTTACCGTTGATGGGAAGATGACCCGCGCCGGAGCTGTGGACGTCGCGGCTCTCGACCGCCGTCTCCCCGGCCTCGGCCCGCAAATCGCCCAACT
>CBFDBL010000650.1:0-3872 GCA_965603035.1 uncultured bacterium | reverse complement strand
ACGCCAACTTCATCATCAACCGTGGCGGCGCCACGGCGACCGACATCCTCCGTCTCATCGACCTCGTCGCCCAGCGGGTGCGGGAGGAGCACGGGGTCGAGCTCGAGCTCGAGATCGAGATCTGGGACGACGAAGAAAGGAGTGCCGACGATGGCCGAGCTTGAGAGACCTCGCGTGGGCGTGCTGTACGGGGGGATTTCGTCGGAGCGCGAGATCTCGCTCATCACGGGGACGGCCGTCGGCAAGGCCCTCCGCGAGGCGGGCTACCCCGTCGAGCTGCTCGACATCCGCGAGGTGCCGCTGTGCGAGCTGACGCCCGAGCGGATGGACGTGGCCTTCGTGGCGCTCCACGGCACGTTCGGCGAGGACGGCGGCATCCAGGCCGTGCTCGATGCCATGGGCGTGCCCTACACCGGCTCGGGCGTCGAGGCCAGCCGCCTGGCCATGGACAAGGTGGCGGCCAAGGAGCACTTCCGTGGCGCCAGGGTCCCGACGCCGCGGTACGTGGAGCTGGACATCGACTGGCCCGCGGCGCGCAAGGTGCGCGCCGCGCGCGCCCTCGGGCTCCCGGTCGTGCTCAAGCCGGCGCGCGAGGGCTCGAGCCTCGGCGTGGCCATCGCCTGCGACGACGAGGAGCTCGCCGCCAGCGTGGCGAAGCCCTTCGAGTACGACCACCGCGCCTTCGCCGAGGAGTTCATCGAGGGCCGCGAGCTCACCGTCGGCATCCTCGACGACCGCGCGCTGCCCATCATCGAGCTGAAGTACAAGACCCGGTTCTTCGACTTCCGCGTGAAGTACGAGGCCGGCGCCGCCGAGCACATCGTCGGGCCGAAGCTGCTGCCCGAGGTGACCGAGCAGGTGCAAGCCGCGGCGCTCGCCGCGCACCAGTGCCTGGGCTGCCGAGGGCTGACGCGGGTCGACATGCGGCTCGGCCGCGACGGCGTGCCCTACGTGCTCGAGGTCAACACCATCCCCGGCATGACGGCCACGAGCCTGCTCCCGGAGGCGGCGCGCGCCGCCGGGCTGAGCTTCCCCGAGTTGTGCGAGCACGCCGTCCGGCTCGCGCTCGGGGCTCCGACCGCCGTCACGATACCCGTCGAGGTCTAGATGACTGCGAGACGCAAGCCGAAAGGAGGGCGCTGGGCCCGCGCTCGCGGGGCCGCGCTCTGGGTGGGCGAGCACCTCCGGACCGGGGCTGCCGCCGTGGGGCTCCGGGGCGGGGCGCTCATCGCGGCCGCCGTGGTCGTGCTCTGGGGGCTCCACGCCGCCAGGGAGCAGATCGGTCGGCTGCCGCGCTTCCGGGTCTACCCCGCGCGGTTCCGCGCCAAGGCGCCCGCGTGGTGTGCCGACGATCTCGGCGCCGTCCGGTTCGCGAGGGACTCCTACAGCATCTTCGACCCCGCGCTCACCCGCGAGGTGGCCGCGGCCTACGCGCGCTGCCCCTGGGTCGCCGACGTCGCGCGGGTCGAGAAGCGCTTCCCCAACGAGCTGCGGGTTGAGCTCGAGCTGCGCGAGCCCGCCGCCTTCGTGCGGCTGCCCGACGGCTGCCACGCCATCGACGTCCACGCCATCCCGCTCCCGCTCGACTACCGCCGCTGGGACCACGCCGCCCGCCCGCTGCCGCTCGTCTTCGGCGTCCGGAGCGACCCGCCGCCGCCAGGCACCCGCTGGGCCGACCGCCGGGTGACGGCCGCGGCCTGCGTCCTGGCGACCCTGGCCACGGACCCCTCGGTCCTCAAGCACATCCACGTGGTGGACGTGGCGAACCTCGAGGGCGACATCGACCCCCTGCGCAGCGAGATCCTGCTCTACACCCGCCAGCGGGTGCGCATCAACTGGGGGCGGCCGCCCGACACCCGCAAGTTTGGCGAGCCGCCGGCCCGCGCCAAGCTCGTGCGGCTGCGCCGCTTCCTCGCGCAGCCCCTCGCCGGCTCGCCCAGCATCGACCTTCGCTTCCCCGACGACACGGAGCTTGCACGGCCCTGACCGCTACCCCGGAGCCCCGCACCCCGCCTTCGCGCCCCAGGAGCCACGCCGCATGGGCAGGAAGACCGAAGCGTATCTCATCAGCCTCGACCTCGGCACGACGACGATCCGGTGCGCCGTCGCCTGCTGGCGGCCGAACGGTGAGCTGATCCTCGAGGGCTACGGCCAGGTGCCGTCGCTGGGCGTGGCCAAGGGGCTGGTGGTGGACGCGGCCGCGGCGGCGGAGTGCGTGCGCGGGGTGGTCGAGGCCGCGGGCGAGCGTGCGGGGGTCGAGGTGCTGTCGGTGCTGGCGGCGGTGGCGACGCCGTACGCGCGGGGCTTCAACAGCCGGGGCTGCATCGGGATCACGCGCGACGGGAAGGTGGTGCGGGGCCCCGACGCGCGGCGCGCGCTGTCGGCGGCGCGGCGCATCTCGCTGCCGAGCGATCGCGCCGTCACCGAGGTCTACTCGCAGGGCTTCGCGCTCGACGAGACCCGCGGCATCCACAACCCCGTGGGCATGGTCGGCGGGCGGCTCGAGGCCGAGGTCCACATCGTCACCGACTCGCTGTCGGCTCACCGCAACGCCGAGCAGGTGGCCCGCACGGCGGGCTACGACGCCGAGCGCATCGTCTTCGGCCCCCTGGCGGCGGGCGAGGCCGTGCTCACCGCCGAGGAGAAGCGGCTCGGCGCCCTGCACGTCCACATCGGCGCGGGCAAGACCTCGGTCGCGCTCTACTGCGGCGGCTACCCCCGCTTCTCGCGGGTGCTGCCCATCGGCTGCCAGCACATCACGAACGATCTGGCCATCGGGCTCAACACGTCGGTGGTCGAGGCCGAGAAGCTCAAGCGGCAGTTCGGCATCCCGGCGTCGCGGCGGCCGCGCCGGGGCGCTCGGCGCCCGCGGATCGAGGTCCCGAGGGCCGACGGCTCGGCGAAGCAGGCCTTCCCGCTGTGGCGGGTCGGGCTGATCGTGCGCGCGCGGGTCGAGGAGATCTTCGAGCTGGTGGTCCGGGAGCTGGGGCGCAGCGGCTACGCGTGGGCGTCGAGCGCGCGGGCGGTGCTCACCGGCGGCTTCTGCCAGATGGAGGGGGCCCTCGAGGCGGCCGAGCACGGGCTGCGGCGGCCGGTGCGCTTCGGGTGCATCGAGCTCGACACCACGCTCAGCCAGTTCCAGGCCGACCCGTCGCACGCCGTGGTGCTCGGCACGCTGCTGCGCGGCCGCGCCGCTCGCGAGCGGCAGCGGGACCGGCGGTTCGAGGAGAGCGGCTGGCGGCGCATGCTCTCGCGGGTGGCAGGATGGCTCTAGGGAGCCCGACCGACTCTGGCGAAAGGACACCGATGGACGAGGGGACGACTGGCCGCGGGGGCCTGCTGCTGCTGGGGGTAGGCGGGATCGGCTGCGAGCTTGCGGAGCAGTGTCCCGCGGAGCGGAAGCTGCTCGACTTCGACGTGCGTGCGCTCGCGCGCTACGACGCGGGCGAGGCGATCAGCCTGCTCGGCGACGCCGACGACACGGACGACATGTCGTCGGAGGCGATGGCCCGCGCCGCCGAGGCCGCGGCGGCCGAGCTGGTGGCGGCGGCCGAGGGGCGCTACAGCATCGTCGTGGCCGTCGGCGCGGTCGGCGGGCAGACCGGCGCCATCGTCCTGCCGATGCTGGCCCGCGAGCTCAAGGACGCCGACGTGCGGACCGTCGTCGTCGCGGTCGAGCCGTTCCCCTTCGAGGGCGCGGCGCGGGCCGAGATGGCGGCCCGCGCGCTCGCCGAGCTCGAGCAGGCCGCCGACCTGCTGCTCGCCGTGCCCAACCGCCCGCTCCACGACGTGTGCGACGCCGACCTGCCCGTCAACCTGATCGACCGCCAGTACGTCGATTCGCACGGTCAAAGCACGGTCGCGTTTGCCTT
>CBFDBL010000649.1:0-3872 GCA_965603035.1 uncultured bacterium | reverse complement strand
GAGGCACGGTCCCCGTCCGCAGAGCCCTCACCCGCTCCACCGCGCCTGCGGCTCGGCTGGAGCGCCCTCTCCCGGCGGGAGAGGGCCGGACGTACATGAAACACTGTGCCACAGGTCGGGGTGGGACATCTTTCCTGCGCGCACCAATGGCGCCGAGATCGCTCTCACGAAACACCGCCGCCTAGCACTAGTGGAGAGACGGCGCTATAATGGCGGCGGCTGACCCATGAACCACGGAGGACGACCCATGGCTGAGCCCATCGAAGGCAAGGTGGCGAGGATCCTCGACGAGCAGACCCTTGTGCTCAACGTCGGCCGCGCACAGGGCGTCGAGCAGGGCATGGTCTTTTGCGTCTTCGCGACCGTCGAGGACGTGACCGATCCCGATACGGGCGAGTCGCTGGGCTCCTGGGAGGCCGTGAAGGGCTATGTCCAGGCGACCCACCCCCAGGACCGCCTGACCGTGTGCCGCGCCTTCTCGCCGAAGGCGGCGAAGAGCCGGGACCCCAAGGAGCGGGGCACCCATACCCTGAGCTCCGAGCTGGTCGCGGTCTCGATGCTCGACGGCGGGCCGCGGGCGCAGGAGCGCCTGAACGTGAACCGCAGCCAGCTCGCTGGCATGCCCGAGATCGGCCCTATCTCGGTCGGCGACCTCGTCCGCTCGATCGACGAGAAGGAACTGGTGAAGGCGTGAGGCCCGAGGCGTGAGGGGAAGGACATGCGCAAGCGCGACGTTCTGACCGACGAGGCGCCGGCGCCCGTCGGCCCGTATTCGCAGGCGATCCAGGCCGGGGGCCTGGTGTTCGTGGCAGGGCAGATCCCCATCGATCCCGCGACGGGCGAGATGCCCGAGGGGATCGGGGCGCAGACCCGCCGCGCGCTGCTGAACGTCGAGGCCGTCGTCGCCGCGGCGGGCGCCTCGCTGGCCGACGTGGCGAAGACGACGGTGTTCCTCCAGGACCTCGACGATTTCGGTGCGATGAACGCGGTGTACGCGGAGTTCTTCGCGGTGCAGCCGCCGGCCCGCGCGTGCGTGGAGGTGGCCCGGCTGCCGAAGGGCGCGCTCGTCGAGATCGAGGCCGTCGCGGTCGTCGGCTGAGGACCCGCTCCATCGGGCAGCAGGCGGCCGAGCGCCACTCTCCCACAGCATTTCGGAGGACAAGGCGCCGATGGCGACGGTACCCGAGCTCTGGCTTGCGTGTGCGTGCATCGTGGTGGTGGGTCTGGCGTTGGCGGCGCCGGGACCGGGAGGCGGGCGGCGCGTCGCTCGGCTGAGCCGCGGCTGGCGGTTCCTGAAGGGCGCGTGTCGGGGTGCCGAGGCTTCGGCCTTCGACGACTCGGCGTGGCAGCCGGTGCGGGTGCCCCACGACTGGGCGATCGCCGGGCCCTTCGACCCCGAGCAGGCGGGCCGCACCGCGAAGCTGCCGTGGCGCGGCGAGGGCTGGTACCGCACGACCCTGGCGCTGGCCGAGGCCGAGCGCGGCCGACGGGTCTACCTCGACTTCGACGGCGTCATGGCCTTCCCCAAGGTCTACGTCAACGGCCAGCTCGCGGGGCAGTGGGACTACGGCTACGCGTCGTTCCGCGTCGATGCGACGCCGTTCGTGCGGTTCGGTGCCGACAACGCGGTCGCCGTCCACGCCGACACGCGTCAGCACGGCAGCCGCTGGTACCCGGGCGCGGGGCTCTACCGCAAGGTCGTCGCGACGGTCTGCGACGCGGTGCACGTCGAGCACTGGGGCACCTGGGTCACCACGCCGATGGTGAGCGACCGCGCGGCGACGGTGCGGGTGCGCACGACGGTCGCGAGCCACCTCGCGGACGCGGCGGACGTGACGGTCGAGACGGTCATCGTCGCGCCCGACGGCGCGACGGCGGGTCAGGCGAGCCGCCGCGGCGCGGTCGCCGCGGGCGGGAGCCGCGAGTTCGACCAGGCGATCGAGGTCGGGGCGCCGCAGCGGTGGGGCGTCGCGTCGCCGCGGCTCTACGTCGCGCGGACGGTCGTGCGGCGCGGCGGCGCGGCCTGCGACGCGGTCGAGACGCGCTTCGGCATCCGCACCGTCGCGTGGACGGCCGACGACGGCTTCCACCTCAACGGCCGGCGCGTGCAGCTCCAGGGCGTGGATCTCCACCACGGCCACGGCCCGCTGGGCGCCGCCTTCTACCGCAGGGCGATGGAGCGGCAGCTCGAGATCCTGAAGGACATGGGCGTCAACGCGCTCCGCACCAGCCACAACCCGCCGTCGCCCGAGGCGCTCGAGCTCTGCGACGCCATGGGCATCGTCGTCCTCGACGAGGCCTTCGACAAGTGGAGCGGCACCGCCGGCCTGCTCGACGAGGGGCAGTTCGAGCCCTTCATGGACCGCCAGGTCCGCAGCCTCGTGCGCCGCGACCGCAACCACCCCTGCGTCGTCATCTGGTCGATCGGCAACGAGATCGGCCACATCGAGACCAACCGCGACGGCGACGCGCCCGCGAAGGTCGCCTTCATGGTCGAGGCCTTCAAGCGGCACGACCCGACCCGAGCCGTCACCTTCGGCTGCCTCGTGCCCGACGCCGTGCGCGACGACGCCCACGTGCTCGACCCGCTCGACGTCACGAGCTGGAACTACGGACGCAAGTACCTGCCCGCCCGCGCACGCTACCCCGACAAGCCCATCCTCTACAGCGAATCCGCCTCCGCACTCAGCACGCGCGGCTTCTACGAGCTCCCGCTCCCCACCGAGAAAACCGACTACTCCGACCAGCTCCAGGTCGACTCCTACGACCTCAACGCCGCCTCCGGCCCCCGCGACATCCCCGACCACGACTTCCTGCGCATGGAGGCCGACCGCTACGTCGCCGGCGAGCTCGTCTGGACAGGCTTCGACTACCTCGGCGAGCCGACCCCGTTCGCCCAGGAGGCCCGCAGCAGCTACTTCGGGATCGTGGACCTCTGCGGCATCCCCAAGGACCGCTACTACCTCTACCGCAGCCACTGGGCGCCCGACGCCGCGACCGTCCACATCGTGCCGCACTGGAACTGGCCGGAGCGCGTCGGCCAGGCCGTGCCCGTGTTCGTCTACACCAACGGCGACACGGCCGAGCTGTTCCTCAACGGCCAGTCGCTCGGCCGGCGCAGCAAGCTCGCGGGGGCGCCGGACGCCGACGGTGCGGCCGAGGCCCCGTACTACGCCGTGGTGGACCGCTACCGCCTGCGGTGGATGGACGTGGCCTACCAGCCGGGCGAGTTGCGGGCCGTGGCCTACAGGCGGGGCGAGCGGATCGGAGAGGCCGTGGTGCGCACCGCCGGCGAGCCGGCCAGCCTCCGCCTCACGGCCGACCGCGCGAGCCTGGCCGCGACGGGCGACGACCTGTGCTACGTGCTCGTCGAGGCGCTCGACGCCGAGGGAGTGCCGTGTCCGCTGGCCGACAGCCTGGTCCGCTTCGACGTCGAGGGCTCCGCCGTCATCGCGGGGGTGGGCAACGGCAACCCGCTGTCGCTCGAGCCCTTCCAGGCCGACCGGCGTCAGCTCTTCTTCGGCAAGGCCATGCTCATCGTGCGCCCGACCGAGGGGCCTGGCGGCACGGTCCGCCTCCTCGCCGCCAGCGCCGGCCTGTGCGACGGCCGCGCGACCCTCACCGTCCACCGCTAGTCGGCGCGTTCCTCGGCGGCGTGGCCGGCGAGCAGCCAGCGGCCGAGCGGGCGGAAGAGGCGGGCGAGCAGGCGGCGAATGTCGTCGGCGATCGAGTAGACGCAGGGGATGACGAGCAGGGTGAGCAGGGTGGCGAAGGCGAGCCCCCAGACGAGCACGATGGCGAAGGGGGCGAGGAAGCTCTCGAGGCCCGAGGCGATGCCCATGGCCGTGGGCAGCAGGCCGCCGCAGGTGGTG
>CBFDBL010000648.1:0-3883 GCA_965603035.1 uncultured bacterium | reverse complement strand
AGCACGTCGAGGTAGCGCGCGGCGAGGATGCGGCTCTGACGGCGATCGAGCCATCGGGGCCGGGCAGCCATCACCCCTCCTCGCCGACGCGGCGCTTGAGCTCCGCCAGCCGGTCGTCCACGGTCGCCACTGGCTCCGGCGGCGCCGCGTCGTCCGCCAAGGCACTCGGGAGCGGCGGAGGCGGCGTGCGGAGCCGCGCGGCGACATACTCGGCGTGGAAGCGCGAGCGCAGGAAGTCGGCCGCCCACGCCGCCGCGGGCCGCTCCCGCAGCGCGCGGAAGATGCCGACGTAGCTCTCCGCGCCGAAGAAGCCGAGCGCCTCGCCCGGCGGCCCGACGTAGACCAGCCGCCCCTCGTGCACCAGCGCCGCCAGGTCGGGATACTCCAGCGACTCCGTCACGTGGGTCGTCGCGAGCACCGTGCGGCCCTCGTCCGCCAGCTCGCGGAAGAGCACCGTCATCTCCTCCTCGAGCGCAGGGTCCAGGCCCGATGTCGGCTCGTCGAGGAACAGCAGCGGCGGGCTCGTCAGCAGCTCGACCCCCAGGCTCACCCGCTTGCGCTGCCCGCCGCTGAGCCGGCTCACCCGCACCTGCTGGCGGTCCGCCAGCCCCAGGCGCCCGAGCACCGCGTCGATCCGCTCGCCGAGCGCCTGCTCACCCGTCTCGGCGGGCAGCCGCAGCAGGCCCGCGTAGCCGAGCACCTTGCGCACCGTCAGGCTCTGGTGCACGATGTCGGCCTGCGGCACAAACCCGATGCACGTGCGCAGCCGCTCGAAGTGCGCGTACAGCTCGACGCCGTTGACGAGCACCTCGCCCGACGAGGCGGGGCGGAAGCCGTTGAGGGCGTGGAGCAGCGTCGACTTGCCCGACCCGCTGGGACCCATCACGGCGATGAACTCGCCCGGGAGCACCGACAGTGAGATGTCGGCCAGAATGTCCCGCCCGCCGGCGCGGACGGACACGTCGCTGGCATCGAGTCGCAGTCCGTCCATTCCGAGGCCCCCACCGCGTGGAGTGCGTCGCTGGCAGGATACTAATGCCCGACCCGACGCGCTGTCAAGCGTCGCGCGCCGCCCGTTCCCAGGGCGCCCAGCCGATTGTCCCCGCGCCGCCGAAACGATATAATCAGCGGGCGTCGCGACTCCTCGCAAGTCAGGCAGCCACAGGAGGCATGGGATGGAGACGGCCCTCGACCGGCGCGGCTTCCTCAAGGCCCTCGGCTGGGGCGCCGCGGCGCTGGCGCTGCCACGGTGGGCACGCTCGGCGCCGAGGCGGAAGCCGAACATCATCTTCATGATGGCCGACGACCTGGGCTACGGCGACGTGGGCTGCTACGGCGCCACGAGGGTCAAGACGCCCCACGCCGACCGCGTGGCCCGCGAGGGCGTGCGCTTCACCGACGCCCACACCCCCTCGGCCGTGTGCTCGCCGACCCGCTACGGCGTGCTCACCGGCCGCTATCCCTGGCGGGCCGGCGTCTACTCCCACCTCCAGCCCAACGACCACCTGCGGATCCAGACCGACGAGCTCACCGTCGGCAAGCTCCTCCAGAGCGAGGGCTACGCCACCGGCTGCGTCGGCAAGTGGCACTTGGGCATCGGCCTGCCAGGCAAAGGCCCCGACTGGAACGGCGAGCTGAAGCCCGGCCCGCTCGAGGTCGGCTTCGACTACTACTTCGGCGTGCCCACCAGCAACAACTATCCGCCCTTCGTCTACGTCGAGGACCGCCGCGTCGTCGGCCGCCGACCCGACGAGCCCCTCACGATCACAGGGCACCGCGACAACCAGAAGACGCCGAAGCGGAAGCACGAGCAGATCGCCCTCGAGCAGACGGCCAAGGCCGTCGCCTTCATCGAGCGCCACAAGGACGAGGCCTTCTTCCTCTACTTCCCCACTTGCAACGTCCACAAGCCGCATACGCCGAACCCGCGGTTCAAGGGCGGCAGCCAGAGCGGCGTCTACGGCGACTTCATCCAGGAGTTCGACTGGTCGGTCGGCCAGATCCTGACGACCCTCGACCGCCTCGGCCTCGCCGACGACACCCTGCTCATCGTCACCAGCGACAACGGGGCGACCAACTCGGGCACGAACGGCCACCGCTCGTGCGGGAAACTCCACGGCTGGAAAGCCACCATCTGGGAGGGCGGCCACCGCGTGCCCTTCGTCGCACGATGGCCCGGCAGGATCCCCCCGGGCGCCACCTGCCGCCAGACCCTCTGCCACACCGACCTGCTCGCCACCGCCGCCGCCGTCCTCGGCCGCACGCTCCCCGAGGGCGCCGGCCCCGACAGCGTCAGCATGCTCCCAGCACTGCTCGACCCGAAGCTCGCCGCGCCCATCCGCGAGGCCACCATCCACGTCTCGCAGTCCGCCGCCGACCGCGCCATCCGCATGGGGCCGTGGAAGCTCATCTTCTTCCGCAACGGCACCCAACACCTCTACAACCTCGACGACGACCTCGCCGAGACCACCGACCTTGCCGACAAGCGGCCCGACGTCGTCGAGCGCCTGACCGCTGCCTACGACAAGCTCGGCGCCCGCGACACCAGGAAGCCGACCCGGCGCACGGCCACAAAGGACGCGCTCGACGGGAAGGGCATCGACAATACCGGCGAGTTCAAGGCCGTGAGCAACGCCACCGTCGCCAGGCACCCGATGGGCTACGAGCTGCGCGCGGGCACCGACGGCTACGCCGTCCGGCAGCTCGACCAGCCGATCGCGTCCTCCGTCACCTTCGAGCTGAAGTACAAGGCGGCCACGGCCGGCCACATCCGCAACGGCTTCTTCTGCTTCGGCGCCAGCCCGAAGCTCGCCGACCTCGTCAAGTGCGGCTCCCACATCCGCGCCGGCCGCCACACCATCTCGCGCGGCCCCTACGCCACCACGGCCACGGGCCGCGCCCTCGACCGCAAGCTCGACGCCGACGCCACCTTCAGCGCCACGGTCGCCATCGACTTCACAAAGCGCACCATCGCGCTCACCATCGACGGCGCCAGGCTCGAGGCCCCCCTGCCCAAGGACATCCAGGAGATCCGCTACGTCGGCTACTACGCCTACCGCACCCACACGGCGTTCAGCCGCATCACCCAGAGGTGAGCCCCCGGCGCCCGCGGAGGAGAACCCGACCGGGGACCGACGCCGACGAGCCCGCGCCAGTGGCTGCCTGCGTCCGTGTTCGGTCGTGATTCGGGAAAGGGGTATCGCTGTGCGACGCGCCCTGGCCCTTCTGCTCACGGGCGCGGCCTGCGCCGCGGCCGAGCCGCCCACCGTCGCATTCACGCAGCAGCCAGGCAAGGTGCTCGTCACCATCGACGGACAGCCCGTCGCCACCTACGTCTACGCCGACCCGGAGATCCCTCGTCCCTACCTCGCCCACGTCCGAGCCCCAGGCGGCATCCAGATCACACGCAACCACCCGCCCGTCAAGGGCAAGGACCCCGCCGACCACGCGACCATGCACCCGGGGATCTGGATGGCCTTCGGCGACATCAGCGGCCACGACTTCTGGCGCAACAAGGCACGGGTGGAGAACTCCACCATCAAGACGCCGTCCGCCGGCCCGGGGCGCGGCATCCTTGGCGTCGTCCAGTCCTATCACGCCAAGGACAGCCCGAAGTCCGCTCTCGGCATCGAGGAGTGCATCCTGACCTTCCTCGTCCGACCGGCCGGCACCCTGATCCTCTGGCAATCCACCTTCTACGGCGGCGAGCAGCCGCTCGTGTTCGGCGACCAGGAGGAGATGGGCCTCGGCGTCCGCGTCGCCACGCCGATCACCGAGAAGAGCGGCGGCAGAATCCTCGACGCCGAGGGCCGCAGAGGCGCACGGAAGGTGTGGGGCAACGCCGCGACGTGGTGCGACTACAGCGGCACCATCGACGGCACGC
>CBFDBL010000647.1:0-3888 GCA_965603035.1 uncultured bacterium | reverse complement strand
AGAATCGCCTATGTGCCGGCTCATCGTACCTTTGGAGTTGCAGGCCCATCTGATCGAGCAGACCATCCCAGGTTGGGAGACCGGCGCGCACGGACAGCCCGGCTGCTACGAAGCAGTAAAGCGGGTGACTGGCAGAGCCATCGCGAATGAGTTCCAGGGCTTTCTCTGGCGTCAGCATGGTCAGTACCTCCAGCAGGCGGTAAGATACTGATATCCGCAGGCCCGCATAGTAACTCCATAGAACAACGGCTGCGCGCTGAATGAAGATAGGAGCCATCGGGCGGCTTGTCAAACGCGGGTTCCACGCGCGAGGCGGTACTGGCTGGTGTCAGGGAAGCGCCGGCTAACCGGCATGGCGTAGCGAATGAGAGTGCCGTACGGTGAAGGCCCAGCGAGCCACACCGGCCCCGAGTCATGCGTGCGGGACGGCAACGTCCCGTGCGAAGCGTTGACAGGGGAAGACGCAGGCCGGCCATTGAACTCCGAAATCACCACTTCGGCGCGCCGACCCCGCCCTGACAGGGGGAAGGCCACACGGGCGGCGCCGCTATCTCCTGACACCATATGGGGGGTAGCGATGAAGGTGGAGACCCGGCGGCCCGCCGTGCTGGCGGCGGAGGACATGCAGCGGATCTACGACGCGGCGATCCGCGTGGTCAAGCGCGTGCCGCTGCGCTGCCAGGCGACCGACGAGCTCTTCTCGCCCGAGCTGGCCGACCGCCGCGTCGCGGGCGCCTGGTTCACCGATCCCACCACCATGCTCGACAGGGCGCGCGCCAGGGCCAGCGACCTCGTCGCCACGGCCCCCAACCGCTGCCCCCTCGACGCCGCGGCCCGCTCCGCGATCCGCGAGATCCTCGACGACGCCGACCGCGAGGCCACCGCGCGAGCCTGACGACCGCTTTACTCGGTGCGCGTTTTCTGCTAGGGTACTTGGCTGGATTGTGAGTGGGCCGCCGCCCGGGAAGGGCACAGGCCCCGACGTCGTTACAGGGAGGGAAGGACGGACTCGATGAAGAAGCTGAAGTGGGTCCTGCTGGCCATCGTCGTGGTGGTCGTGGTGGTCGTCGTGGTGGTGGTGCTGAACATCGACCGCGCGGCACGCAAGGGCGTGGAGATCGGCGGCACCCAGGCGCTGGGCGTCGAGACCACGTGCGGCGGCGTGCACGTCGGGCTGCTCAGCGGCAGCGTCGGGCTCAAGGGCCTGCGGATCGCCAACCCCGAGGGCTACAAGACCGACCGGCTCATGGCCCTGGGCAGCGGCAAGGTGGCGTGCGACATCGGCTCGCTGATGAGCGACGAGGTGGTGGTCCACGAGATCCTCATCGACGCGCCCGAGATGACCCTCGAGCTCAAGCCCGCCCTCCCGCCGAAGACGAACATCGGCGACCTGCTCAAGAAGCTCGAATCCGACAAGCAGCCGGCCGACGAGCAGCCCGACGAGGCGACCGAGGACGAGGGCGAGCCGAAGACCTTCAAGGTCGAGCTCATCCGCATCACCGGCGCCAAGGTCCGCTTCCACCTCATCGGCGGGAAGACGGCGGACCTCACGCTGCCCGACATCGAGCTCAAGAACATCAAGAACGCCGACGGCACGCCGCTGATGCTCGGCGACATCTTCGCCCAGGTGCTCGCCTCGATGGGCACCGCGGCCGTCCACAAGGCGAAGCTCGACGGCGTCGTGCCCGCCGAGCTGCTCGCCGGCTTCGGCGGGACCCTCGCGTCGGCCCAGAACCTGCTCGGCGACGGCGCCGGGCAGCTCAAGGCGCAGGCCGCCGCGCTCCAGGGCGAGCTCGGCAAGCTCACCGGCGAGCTCGAGAAGCGGATCGGCGGCCTCGGGAAGGGGCTCGGCGAGGAGGCCGGCAAGATCACAGGCGGCATCAAGGGCATCCTCGGCGGCAAGAAGGGCGACGACGAGAAGCCCGGCACCGCCGTCAAGCCCGACGACGAGTCGTCCACCAAGAAGGGCCTCGGCGGCAAGCTCAAGGGCCTGCTCGGTAAGTAGCCAATCCCCCGCGGCGCCCGCGCGGCGGCGCACGCGCAGCCTTCCCCGTGGCCGGGCTCCACAGGCTGCCGCCCCCGCCGGCGCCCCGACGCAGCAGGAAGCGCCATGTCCTCTGAGAACGTCGGTGTGTGCGAGAAGTGCCTCCGGCGCGTGCCCATCGAGCACGCGATCCGCGACGGCAAGGTCTACCTGTGCCACCACTGCCCCGAGTGCGGCACCCGCGAGAGCCTGGTGAGCACCGACGCCGAGGCCTGGCAGTGGAAGCGCGACCTGTGCCGCTACGACCCCGACACACCACCCGTCCACTGCGGCCTCGACTGCGATGCCTGCGGCCACCCCGTCCCGCCCCGACTGCTGTTCGTCGACGTGACGAACCGCTGCAACATGAACTGCCCGATCTGCCTCGCCAACGTCCCCGGCATGGGCTTCGAGTTCAACCCGCCGCTCGCCTACTTCGAGCAGCTCTTCGCCGAGGTCGCCACCTGGGACCCCGTCCCCCGCATCCAGCTCTTCGGCGGCGAGCCGACCGTGCGCGACGATCTCTTCGAGATCATCGCCATGGCCAAGGACCACGGCATCCAGGTCGTGGTGAACACCAACGGCCTGAAGCTGGCCGACCCCGACTACTGCCGCCGCCTGTGCGAGACCGGCGCGCGGCTGCTCATCGGCTTCGACGGCAGCGACCCCGAGATCTACCAGAAGCTCCGCGGCACCCGCGCCCCCGCCGCCAAGAAGCTCCAGGGCCTCGCGAACCTCAAGCGCTTCTCGACCCGCAAGAACACGATCATCTGCGCCGTCGCCAAGCGCGTGAACGACGACAAGATCGGCAAGCTGCTCGAGCTCGTCCACGACCTCGGCGAGTGCCTCAAGCGCGTCCACTTCGTCCCGCTCGCCGCCCTGTGGGAGGAGGGCGACTTCGACGAGGAGCTCGTCACCACCCACGAGGAGGTCGAGCACATCATCGACCGCGCCTTCCCCGACGAGCCCGTGGACTTCCTGCCCGCCGCCATCTCCACCTACCTGGCGCCCGCCTATCGCTTCTTCTCGCCCAAGACCATCCTGCGCTTCGAGGGCATCCACCCCAACTGCGAGACCGTCACATACATGCTCTCCGACGGCGAGCGCTTCCACCCGCTCAGCTACGTGCTCCGCCGGCCCGTCAAGGAGCTCGCGGCCGAGCTCGTCGCCCGGGCCGCGAAGCTGAACCCCAGGCTCGCGCGGCTCGACCGCGACAAGTGGCTCCAGCGCCTGCGCGGCAAGCTGCTCATCCTCGGCGCCTACGGCGGGCTCGTGCTCCGCAACCTGCGGCTCGGCCGCTTCTTCCGGGGCAACCCGCTCGTCGGCACCCTCTGCATCCTCGGCGGCCTGCTCGTCGGCCGCAAGCTCAAGACCCAGATCCGCAAGCACACCTACGCCCACGACAGCCTCTTGTGCGTCGTCCTGCCCTTCGAGGAGGTCCACTCACTCGAGGCCGCGCGCCTCCAGCGCTGCTCCGTCGGCTTCGGCTACGTAGACCCCGACACCGACGAGGTCCGCACCATCCCCTTCTGCACCTGGATCCTCTACCGCAAAGAGGTCTTCCGCCGCATCACCGACAAGCTCGGCACCGCCGACAAGCCGCGCGCCGAGCCCGCCGCAGCCACCGCCTGACCCCCCCGCCGCGCCTCGCCCCCCTCCCGCCGCCGCGCCTCGCCCCCCTCCCGCCGCTGCGCCGCCCTGCACGGCCCACCGCGCCCGCGCGCCCATGATCCCACACTTGGCCAAGTGTGGGATCATGGGGCGGGACGGCTCCCGACGGACGGCGGCACGGGGGGCGGCTCGACTCGGCCTCTAGCCCGCATTTCTCACCAGGTTTTGTCGTGGACGCCACAACGACATGCCAG
>CBFDBL010000646.1:0-3893 GCA_965603035.1 uncultured bacterium | reverse complement strand
GAGGGTCGTGACTCGATGCGCGTCAGGTTGAGCTCGCTTCCGCGGAAGGGCTCGAGTGCGGCGTAGAGCGCGCCGGCCTTGTGGACGACCGAGAGGACGAGCGAGGTCTTGTCGCGGCCGCTCGGCTGGCAGGACTCCTGGCCGAGCACGACGAAGCGCGTGACGTTGTGCGCGACGTCCTCGATGTGCTTGTGGATGATCACCAGGTCGTACATGGCCGCGGCGGAGGCGTGGGCGATGGCGGCGGCGTTCTCCTCCTCGCGGGCGACCTCGCAGGCGCGCGCCGTGCTCGACACCGAGATCAGCTCGGCGTCGGGGTAGTGCTCGCCGAGCCACCGGCCACACTGGGCGAAGACCTGCGGCTTCGAGTAGATCTTGTGCATCGACAGGCCGCGGCGCCATCAGGCAGTGGTGGACCTCCATGAGCAGCTCGGAGCAGATCTGCACGTCGAAGGACATGAAGGCGTCGAGGGTGTCGGCGACGCCGCCGTCGATCGAGTTCTCGACGGGCACGACCCCGTGCTCGGCGGCGCGGCTCGCCACGGCGCGGAAGATCCCCAGGATGTCGCGCGTGGGGATGTAGTCGACGGCGCTGCCGAAGTTGGCCCGCGCGGCGAGGTGGGTAAAGGTGCCCATCGGGCCGAGGTAGGCCACGGTGAGGACCTGCTCGAGTGCGAGCGAGGCCGACATGATCTCGCGGTAGATGCCCCGCATGGCGCGGTCGGGCAGAGGGCCGTCGTTGCGCTCACAGGCGCGGCGGAAGACCTCGCTCTCGCGCGAGGGCGCGTAGAACTGGCTGCTCTTCTGCCGCTTGTGCGCGCCGATCTCCACGACGCATCGCGCGCGCTCGTTCAGCAGGCGCACGATCTCCGCGTCCACCTCGTCGATCAGCCGGCGCAGCTCTTCGACCGAATGCGGGCCGCCTTCAGGGGCGGGCGTAGGCTCTCCCACGCGCAGCCTCCGCTCCATAGGGCATGGACACCCCGTCCTGGGAAATCTCTATTAAACCTGGTTCTGTCCCGAAAGTCAAGCACTTTTACTGCTTACGGCGGCCCGGCGCCCGCGGGCGCCGGGCCGCCGCGACGCGCTGCCGCGCCTACGGCGCCCCCTTGAGTGCCTGGGCGATCTCGGGCCGGCACAGGCCCACGAAGTTGCAGCGGCTGCACTCCCGCGACTCGTCGGTCCGGGTGAAGGCGCTCTCGGCGAGCGGCTCGTTCGCGGCCACATCGGCCAGCAGGCTCTGCATGTCGGCCACGCTGCCCTGGATGTAGGCCCGCGCGTCCTCGATGTCGCTCGCGCTCACCGTGTAGTCCTGCACGCGGTCGAGCAGCAGGTAGTACTCGGCGATGCGCACGTTCTCGATGGCCACGCCCCAGGTCTGGTGGGCGTAGAGCGCGTAGCACTGGAGCTGGAGGGTGCCCTTCTCGGCCACCTGGCGGCCCGTCTTCCAGTCGTAGATGTCCACCAGCTCGGCGTCGCGGAACGAGCAGTCGATCACGGCCCACACCTTCACCCCGTCGAGCGCGAGCGAGCTGAACTCCTCGACCTCCAGCCAGTCGGCCCGCGGCACGGCCCGCAGGCGCGCGAACAGCTCGGAGGTGTAGAACGTGTGCAGGCAGCGCTTGACGTCCTCGGCCGTCTGCCGCCACTGCTCGTCCGCGACGGGCAGGCCGTACTCGTGCTCGAACAGGGCGCACGACTTCGGCTTGCCCCAGTAGCGCTGGGCGCGGGACCACTTGAAGTCGTCGCGCATCCGCGCGATCGTCAGCTCGATGATCTTCTGCGGCTCCAGCACGTCGATGCCGCGCCGCAGGTTCTGGAGCGTTCGCTCGATGCAGGCGTGGACGACCGAGCCCGCCCACATCTGGCGGGTCTGGAGCTTCTTGAGCACGTAGAGCCGACGGGTCCGCTCGTCGGCGTCGTGCTTCCAGCCGCCCCAGAAGCCGTAGTAGGCGTAGTAGTACCGGCGCAGGCAGGCCTGGAAGGTCCTGTCCCGGCTCTGCGACCACGAGAAGTCGTTCGTCAGCTCAGCCACGGTTTCCGCCTCTCGTCGCTCGGCGTGGGGTCGGCCGGCCGCCATCATACGCGGGAGCCGACCGGCTCGCAAGGCGCTCGGGCTCGGCTCGCGGTGGGAGCTAGGCGGTGACGACGTTCCAGATGACGTCGCGCATCCAGTCGAGCTCGGCGGCGGAGAGGCCGGTGCCGAAGGTGAGGGTGGCTCGGTCGGAACGGGCGAGGATGACGCCGCCGGAGCCGAGGAGGGCGAGGCCGATCTTCGGGCCAACGGTGGCCTTGGGGGTCTTGGTGAGGTTGACGACCTGGAGTTCCTCGAGCTCGGCGGTGGGGATCGCGTGGGTGCTGGAGCGGAAGAGGCCCCGCACGGTGACCCGGAGCTCCAGGGGCGAGACGTCGACCCGCGCCGTCTTCTTCGCCATCCGCAGAGCGAAGGTCCAGGCGATGCCGACGGGGACGCCGATGAAGAGGATGCATAGGACGCCCGCGAAGATGAGCTTGACTCCGAGCGGGACGTCCTCGGTGAGCGTGAAGGGCACGACGAAGACGCCGGCAAAGACGAGTGGGAAGAGCAGGCTGGCCCCCATGATGAAGAGGACGAGGGGCCTGAAGCCGAGGGGCGGTATCTCGAAGGTGAGGATGTCGCCGGTCACCGACGATATCGCGCGAGCGTCGGGCGGCGGCGAGCCGACCTCGGCGCGCTCGCCGGTGCGCTCGGCACGCTCTCGCAGCGACTCGTCGAGCTCGTCGGCCTGTCGGATGACGACGCTGCCGACCGAGGAGTCGTGGAGCGGGAGGGTGAGGAACTTGGCGATCTCCTCGCCGAGCGCGCGCGCCTTCGCCTCGTCGCGCGGCGTCTCGACGTCCACCTTCGCGCTGCCCCCGCCGCGCAGGCGCACGGGGTAGACCGTGTAGGTGCTGTTCTTCGAGCGGCGCACCTCGTGCGTGATGGCCACCTTGTCGAAGTCGGCCAGCGGCATCTCCTTGCAGCGGAACGGCACGAGCAGGCCCCACCAGGTGCTCACGGTGCCGGCCCGCCTGTCGATGCGCTTGCCGGCGCGCCCCAGCACCAAGGCCGCGCCGACCGTCGCGAAGATCCCGCCAAAGGGGATGGCGAAGTAGATCGGCATGGGCCTGCCCGTCTTCGACTCCTTCGGCTGGTACTTCCCCGGCACCAGCGGCGACGCCATCACGAACAGGCCCGCGAGCAGGAACGGGAGCCCGAACACCATCAGGCACCCGCCGCCGCTGCGGTACGCAATGATGTCCGGATCGCTCGTTCGCACGCGTCCCATGCGTCAGCACGCTCAAAGCAGTGACCGCGGGCTAGCTGCCAGCCCCCTCGGCAGACGCCTCGGGCTCCCGGCCGAGCACGAGCGCCGCGAACTGGAAGACCGGCACCGCCAACCAGACGACGAAGAGCGCCAGCGGCCGCGCCACCGCGTCGCTCTCCGCCGCGAAGACGAATTGCGTGACCCCCTGCCCCACCACGAACACCACGAGCCCGAGCCCGCACACCAGCACCTCCCAGCCCAGGCGCAGGTACCCGCCCAGGCACGCCACCGCGTAGAGCAACGCCGCCGTGCCCACGAACGCCGCATTCAGGTAGCTGAACGTGGCGCTCTCGCCGTCGAAGCCCAGCGAGCGCACGAACGCGCCGTACTCCGCGGGGCAGAAGGTCGCGAACGCAGCCTTGGCGAACAGGAAGACCGCAAGGCACACCATCAGCCCGCGGCCCCACCCGTAGAGCACCTGCTCCCGACGCACGGGCTCCCGACGCTCGATCCGCTCGCGGCACGCAGGGCACACGATGTCGCGCGCGGCCATCCGGTGGCCACACACCGGGCACTTGCGTTCCATCACCTTCCCTCCAGCTCAGG
>CBFDBL010000645.1:0-3903 GCA_965603035.1 uncultured bacterium | reverse complement strand
GGATAGTCTTCAATCTGACTGAGACACTACACTAGCGTTGTCGTGCTAGGGGCCGACCTCCTCCCAACACACCCGAGCACAGACCGGCCACGGGCCGCCTGGCCGAGCCCCGTCGGCCGGACACGATCTTGACGGCCGCGGCCCGACGCGGTACAGTGTGCCACCGACCGTGCATACCTTCGAAGGAGATGGCTGGATGGCGAACATCGTGATCGTGGGGGCCGGGAGCGGGTTCGGCAAGCGGCTGAGCGTGGATATCCTGGCGCACGAGGCGCTGCGCGAGGGCCGAATCTCGCTGGTGGACATCAATGCGGAGAGCGCGGAGCACGTGGCCGACTGGGTCGGCGCGCTGGTCACGCAGCTCGGCGCGGGCGTCGAGGTGACGTGGACGACGGAGCGGCGCGAGGCGCTCGAGGGCGCCGACTACGTGGTGACGGCCATCGCCGTCGGCGGCAGGGCCTACGCGGGCTCGCCCTACTACGACGAGGTGATGGTCCCGTCGGAGTACGGCGTCGAGCAGTCGGTGGCCGACACGGTGGGCGTGGGCGGCGTGTTCCGCACGCTGCGCACGGCGCCCGAGATGCTGCGCATCTGCGACGACATGGAGGAGCTGTGCCCCGAGGCACTGCTGCTGAACTACACGAACCCCATGGCCATGCTCTGCTGGGCCATGACCGAGGCGAGCCACATCGAGGTGGTGGGCCTGTGCCACAGCGTCCAGGGCACGACCAACCAGCTCGCCCGCTACATCGGCAAGCCGCGCGACGAGGTCGCCGCCTGGGTCGCCGGCATCAACCACATGTCCTGGTTCCTCGCCCTCACCTGGCAGGGCGAGGACGCCTACCCGCTGCTGCGGGCGGCCTGGGACGATCCCGAGATCCGCGCCAAGGACCCCGTGCGGATGGAGATCTTCCACCAGTTCGGCTACTACGTCACCGAGTCGACCACGCACATGTCGGAGTACGTGCCCTGGTTCCGCAAGCGGGCCGAGCTGCGGGAGCAGTTTGCGCTCAAGGAGCGCCGCCCGCCCAAGGAGGCGGCCGCCTCGCGCTGGGACTGGGCGGACCCCGACTTCGTCGCGCAGTGCAAGGGCGAGAAGCCCATCGAGATCAAGGCCTCGCACGAGTACGCCTCGGGCATCATCAACGCCTGCGAGACCGGCGTCCCCTTCCGCTTCAACGGCAACGTGCCCAACGACGGGATCGTCTCGAACCTGCCGGCCGACTGCTGCGTCGAGGTGCCCTGCTTCGTGGACGTGCGCGGCGTGCACCCGTGCGTGGTGGGGGAGCTGCCGACGCAGCTCGCGGCCATGAACCACTCGAACATCACGGTGCAGCGCCTGGCCGTCGAGGCCGTGCTCGAGGACGATCGCGAGAAGGCCGTCCACGCCTGCATGCTCGACCCGCTGACCGCCGCCGTCTGCTCGCTCGCCGAGATCCGCGAGATGTGCGGGCGCCTCTTCGAGGCCGAGAAGCACCTGCTCGACTACCTCGACTGACCCGTCACGCGTGCTTCACACGAGACACCCTCCCGGGGGCTCGAGGCCTCTGGGAGGGCTTGTCATGAGTTGGGTGCTGGCGGGCGGGGGGATGGGTCAGGGGCTGAGGCCGCGCTCGCGCATCTTGGCGAGCGCCTCCTTGACGGCGTTCTCCCAGTTGCGCAGGAAGGCGATGTCCTCGGCGTAGTCCTTGGCCTTGATCTTCTCGTCGAGGCCCTGGCCCATCGACCACTTCTGCGAGATGTCCTTGATCTGGGACTGGACGCTGTTGGCGGTCTCGTCGAGGAGGCCGGCGTAGCGGTCAACGTCGCGCTGGTAGCTGCCCCAGTCGCGCGCCTTGAGGTCGGCTGCGTACTTGGCGCACTTGCGCTGGAGGTAGAAGAGCTGCTTGTAGTCGGCCTTGCCGGGGTCGGCGAAGGTCTTGGCGAAGGCGTCGTCGATCTCCTGGGTCGCCTTGGCGAGCAGCTTGTCGTTGGCGAGCTTGGGCTTGGGCTTTCGGATGATCCTGGGCGGCTTGGGGCCGGGCTGCGTGGCGGAGCCTGCGCCTGGCGCGGGGATCACGAGCGGGCCGGCGGTGGCGGTGGAGCGTAGGCGCTGGAGGCGGTGCTCGTAGGGGTCGGTCGCCACGGGGGTGCCTGGGCGGTTGGCGATATAGAGGATCACGATGATGAGGACGACGGCGAGGCCGACGGCGATCCAGGCGCCGACGACGGCGTCGCGCTTGCTGCGGCCGGGCACGTAGTGGCGGCGACGCTCCTGCTCGCCCTCCTCCTCACCCTTGCCGGCGTGCCGGGCGCCGAGGCCCGCCTTGCGGAAGTCGTCGAGCTCGCGCAGCGGCCGCCAGTCGTCCATCCCCTCTTTCCAGGCGAGGGTCCCCCGGTCGATCTTCCCCGCCTTGAGCTGGTCGCGCACCGCCTTCGCCGCGTACGGGCCCACGTTGCGGCCGTCCACGTGCAGGTGCCAGGGCCGGTCGGAGCTGGTCACGGGTGGCGGCGGCGGCCCCTTCGGCGCGCCGGGCGGCCTCGGGGCGAGGAACTTCTTCTTGCAGGCGGGGCAGGTGATCTGCTTGCCGGCGGCGCTTTCCTTCACCTTGAGGACACGCTGGCAGTGGGGGCACTTAAGCGAAGGCATGGCGACCGCTCCTGATCGTACTGGGGATTCTACTGCCCCGCTGGCCGGGAGTCAAGAGCCACGCGCGGCTCGGGAGGGAGGGGAGCCGTGGAGGCGCCGTAACTGGCCCGACGGCTGTGGCTTGCGGCGATGCTTTGGGGTAGAATGGGCCGAAACCGCTGGGGCCGTGCGGCTGTATGAGTGGGTGAAGGGGAAACGCGTTGCGGCACCCCGACGTGTCGGCCGAGGTGGTCGCGGCGGCCCAGGCGGGCGACGAGCAGGCCTTCGCGGCGATCGTCGAGCACTACCGCCGGGCGGTCTTCGCCCTGGCTTGGCGGATGACCTACGACGCGGCGCGGGCCGAGGATTTCGCGCAGGAGGTGTTCCTGCGACTGTGGCGCAAGCTCGACTCGTTCGATCTCTCGAGGCCCCTCAAACCGTGGCTCATGCGGCTGGCGACCAACACGTGCATCAACCTGCTCAAGCGCAAGCGCCTGCCCACCGTCTCGGTCCACGCCGTCGACGACGAGGGCGACTGGCGCGAGCCGGCCGACGACGGGCCCCAGGCCCACGAGGTCGTCGAGAAGGCCGAGCTGCTCGAGCGCCTCGAGGACGCGATTGCCGAGCTGCCCGACGGCTACCGCGTCGTCGTCACCCTGCGCCACGTGCAGGGGCTGTCGTATGAGGAGATCTCACAGGCGCTTGGCTGCCCGCTGGGCACCGTGAAGGTGCGGCTGTTCCGGGCGCGCGCGCGGCTCAGCAAGCTGCTGGCGCCCCTGCTTGGAGACCCCTGATGACCGACTGCGAGGCCACCCGCGAGGCCGCCCAGGCCTACCTCGACGGCGAGCTGGCGCCCGAGGACCGAGCCCGGCTGGAGGCGCACGCCGCGGGCTGCCCGTCGTGCCAGCGGGCCCTGGCGCTCCAGCGTCGGCTCTTCGCCCTGCTGGCGGAGCCTGCGCTCCCCGAGGCGCCCGCGGGGCTGACGGCTGCGGTGATGCGGCGTGTGGCGGCGGAGCGTGCGCGTGCGCAGCGTTGGCAGACGCGCGTCGCGGCGGCGGCGGCGCTGGCGGCGAGCGCGGCGGCGGTGCTGGCGTGGGGCGAGATGGCGTCGGGCGCGTGGCCGAGCCTGGAGGGGCTGAGCCTCGCGGGCCTGGGCGAGTCGCTGCTGGCGACGTGGGCGGGCCTGGGCGCGACGGTGGCGGAGCTCGGCGGCGAGTGGCTGGCGGTGCTGCCGAGCGGCCCGGCGGCGCTGGCCGGCGTGGTGGCCCTGCTGGCGGCGAACGCGGTGCTGGCCT